>NZ_JBSFQJ010000015.1:0-154030 GCF_053588655.1 Gordonia sp. NPDC003424 | reverse complement strand
CATCCACCACCGCCGGCCGCGAACCCCACCGCGACACCGCCCCACCCAACACATCACCCAACACCACCGGCACCACACCAACCCCACCCGAGACGAGTGCGTCGGACTCCGGGATCACCGCGGCCGCACGTTCGGCCACCGACTCCGGAGCCACCACGGGTGCGGGTAGTGGCGCATCGCCCAGGGCGATGTCGCCGACGATCACCCCGGGCTCGCTCACCACGGCGTCGAGAATCGCACCGAGGCGCTGCGCGAACGACAAGGCGGTCGCCTCGTCGAACAGGTCGGTCGCGTAGATGACCGACAACTCCCACGGGCCTTCCGGGTCCCGACCGACCGCGAACACCAGGTCGACCTTGGCGGGCACCTCGGGCGACTCGATCGGCGCGATGCTCAATTCACCTGCGTCCCCGGCGATTCCGGACGCGGCCAACTCGGGCAGCAACGACTGCCCGAACGTCAGCCACACCTGGCTCAGCGGCGCGAACGCCTTGGAGCGCACCGCGCCGACGGCCTCCACCACTGTCTCGAACGGGACATCGGCGTTGTCAAAGGCATCGAGGTCGACGACCTTGGCGCGGTCCAGCAGATCGGTGAACCGTTCGCCACCGTCGACCGTGGTCCGCAGGATCAAGGTGTTCACGAACATGCCCACCAGTGGGTCGAGCACCGATTGCCCGCGACCGGCGACCGGCGTACCGACGGCGATGTCGGTGGCGCCCGAGGACCGCGCCAGCAGCGCCGCGAGCGCGGCGTGCACGATCATGAAAGGGGTCGTGGCGGTGGTCGCCGCCAGTTCGTCGATCCGCGCTCCGGTGGCCGCCGAGACGGCGAAATTCACCTGTGCGCCACGGCCACTGGCAACTGCGGGCCGCGGGCGATCGGTGGGCAGATCGAGAAGCTCCGGGAGACCGGCGAGTCGATCGCGCCAATGCCCGAGCTGCCCGCCGACGATCGAGTCCGGATCGTCCGGGGCCCCGAGCACTCGGTGCTGCCACAGCGCGTAGTCGGCGAATTGTATTGCCAACGGGGAGAATTCGGGATCGATCGAGTCACGCCGTGCGGTGTAGGCGGTGACCAGGTCGGCGACCAGCGGACCGGTGGACTCACCGTCGGAGGCGATGTGGTGGATCACGATCGCGAGCACGAACTCCCGCGGCACCGCTTCCCAGACCCGGACGCGGAGCGGCAGTTGCCGGGTGACGTCGAATCCCAGCGAGACGGCGCGTTCGACATCGGCCATCGAGTCGACGATGGCCCAGTCGAGTCGGGCCGCCACGGCCGTGACGGACGCGACGACCTGACGAGGCACGCCGTCGTCGGTCGGGAAAGTCGTGCGCAGGATCTCGTGGCGCGCGATGACGTCGATGATCGCCGCATGCAGTGCGTCGACGTCGAGGTCTCCGGACAACCGGAGCACCAACGGCAGGTTGTAGGCCGGGGAGGTGGTGTCCAGCTGATTGATGTACCACATACGCAGCTGCGCGAAGGACAACGGGATTCGGTCCGGACGCGGCGTGACAGCGGTGATGGCGCTGCGGCCGGAGCGCTCGGCCTCCGCGAGGACGGTGAGCAGTTCACGGACCGACGGCGCACCGAACAGGTCCCGCACCGAGACGTCGACACCGAACGCCTGGCTGACGCGGGCAACCACCCGCATCGCCGACAGCGAGTTGCCGCCCGCATCGAAGAACGAATCGACGACCGACACCCGCTCGACGCCGAGCACGTCGGCGAAGATCGCCGCCAGTTCGCGTTCGGTGTCGGTCTCCGGGTCGACGTGGTCGGCCCCGAGATGACCGAACTCGGGCGCGGGAAGGGCGCGGCGGTCGAGTTTTCCGGCGGTGTTCAACGCGATGTCGTCGAGCACCATCCAGACCGACGGAACCATGTAGGTGGGCAGGGACGACGCGATCACCCGCTTGACGGCGTCGAGATCCAGGTTCTCGCCGGACACACCGGCGACATACCCGACGAGATGTTCGCCGCCGCCGGGTGCGGTGACCACCGTCGCCGCGGCGTGGACCACGCCCGGTGCGGACGCGAGCACCGACTCGATCTCGCCGAGTTCGATGCGCTGACCGCGGAGCTTCACCTGGAAATCGGTGCGGCCCAGATACTCGAGGTGACCGGTCGGCAAACGCCGGACGAGGTCGCCGGTCCGGTAGAGCCGGGCACCGGGCGCGCCGAGCGGGTCGGCGATGAAGCGCTCGGCGGTGAGGTCCGGCCGCGCCGCGTAGCCGCGGGCCAGTTGCACGCCACCGACATAGAGTTCGCCGGGCACCCCGGCGGGCACCCGATGGAGTCGGGCGTCGAGGACCACCGCCGTCGAGTTCCACACCGGGACACCGATCGGCACCGACGGGTCGCGCTCGTCGACGGACCCGATGTTCTCGAAGGTGATCTCGACGGCCGCCTCGGTGGGACCGTAGAGGTTGTAGAACAGCACGTGGGGCAACCAGCGTCGCAGGTCGGCGGCAACCGCCGGGGGCAGCGCCTCACCGGTCGTCGAGACGATCCGCAGGGCTTCGAGCTCCCGCACCCGCGCCTCGCCGGCGATTTCCAGGAACACCGACAGCATCGACGGCACGAAGTGGACCATCGTGACGCCGGTGCGGGTGAGTTCGTCGATGACCTGACGCGGATCGGTGTGCGCGCCGTCGGCGAGCACGACGGTGGTCGCGCCCACCATCAGCGGCGCGAAGAGCTCCGGTACCGAACAGTCGAAGGTGTAGGGGGTCTTGAGCATCACCCGGTCGGTGGCATCGATGGGCAGCTCCTCGAGCCCCCACCACAGGCGGTTGAGCACCGCCTCCTGCGGCAGGGTGACCCCCTTGGGCCGTCCGGTCGAGCCCGACGTGAAGATCGTGTAGATCGCCGAATCGGGGCGGATCTGACCGAGCCGCTCGGCGTCGGTCACGCGAGGGGTCGCGATGTCGACGTCGGCCGAGGCGTCCACGCGCAGGACGCGGACGCCGGTCGACGCCGCGGCGAACACGATGTCGGTCACCGTGGACGGGTCGCCGACGAGCAGCAGCCGCGCCTGCGCGGTGTCGAGCATGTACTGTGCCCGCTCCCCCGGGGCGCCGGTGTCGATCGGCACGTATTGACCGCCGGCGGTGATCACCGCGTGGATGGCCACGAGCATCTCCACCGACCGTGGCAGACACACCGCCACGGCGACGTCGGGTCCCACCCCGAGTCCGATCAGCTCGCGTGCCAGGGCGTTGACCCTGGCACCGAACTCGGCATAGGTCACCTCTCGGTCGCCCGCGATCAGCGCGAGGGCGTGCGGTGTGGCCGCGATCTGGGCGTGGACCGCCTCGGACACCGACAGGACGGGAGGAAGGACACGGACCACGCCCGCTTCGGCCGCCGCCATCGCCGCCGCGGCGGTCGACGACACCAGCTCGAGGTCACCGACCGGCATCTCCGGCCGCAGGCACATCGATCGTGCGATCTCGACGATGACATCCCCGAACACGCGGATCTGTTCATCGGAGAAGGCCGACGGCAGGTACTTGAGCTTCAGCTCGATCGCGCCGTCCTTCGGGCCCGTGAACAGGTTCAACGGGTAGTGGGTGGCGTCGGTCAGCTCGAGTCCGACGATGTCGAGCGCGTCGCTCAGGCCGTCGGCGGCGCTCGACACCGAAGCGGAGTTCACCGGATAGGACTCGTGGATGGTCAGGGTGTCGAAGAGTTCATGACGACCCGCGTAGCCGAGGATCTCGGGCATACCCAGGTGCTGGTGGTCGAGGAGCCCGACCTTGTCGTGCTGCAGCGCCGCCAGCAGGTCGTCGACCGACGCCGACGGATCGACGTCGACGATCACCGGCAGGGTGTTGATGAACAGTCCCACCATCGACTCGACACCGTCGAGGTCGGCGGGACGCCCGGACACCGTCTCACCGAACGAGACCGTACGGATGCCGGTCAGTCGGGACAGGAACACCGCCCACATCAACTGCAGCGCGGTGGCCACGGTCGCGCCGTTGCGTGTCGCGACCGCCTCGAGCGCGGCCACCAGCGACCGGTCGAGTTCCACCACGTGTTCGGTGGGCATGGCGTCGGGCGACGGTTGCGCGCCCGGCGCCACCAGCGTGGGTCCTTCGACCGCGGAGAGGGCACGCGCCCAGGCTTCGAGACCCGCGACGTCGTCGCGGGGCAGGCCCTGCACGAAATCCTTGAAGTCGCGGCCCGACGGATTCAGCCGGCCGGTATAGGTCGCTCCGGTGGCGTACACGGCGAGCAGGTCGGCGAGGACCAGCGGCGCCGACCAGCCGTCGAACAGGATGTGGTGCGTTGTGACGACGACAGCAACCCCGTCGTCGTGCACCGCGGCGACCACCCGCATCAGCGGCGGGCGGGTGAGGTCGAACGGTTGGGTCTTCTGCTCGCGGCAGATGCGCTCGAGCCGAGCCCGGACCTCGTCGGGTCCGAGACCGCCGAGATCGATCAGCTCCCATGGCACCGCGACGGTCTGCGGCACGACCGTGACCACCGACCCTCCGGCGGTTCGCACGAACGCCGAGCGCAGCACCCGATGGTGCGCGACGAGCCCGTCGACCGCTGCCCGCAGCCGATCGAGATCCACGCCGGTGGCCAGCCGCAGCACGGCCTGCGTGACGTAGACGTCGACGACCTCGTCGCCACCGAGTTCCGCCTGGAAGTAGAGACCACGCTGCAGCGGTGCCAGCGGCCAGACATCGGCACCGGGGTACCGGTCGGCCAGTGCGTCGAGATCGTCTTGACCGACGTCGACCCCCGGGACATCCGACGGAGAGAGGCCGACGTCGCCGGCCGACCCGACCACGGAGACCAACGCGGTCAGCTCATCGGACCACCGGTGGGCGAGATCGTCGACCTCAGCCTCGGACAGCAACTCGGGAGGGTAACGGAACTCTGCGGTGAGCGCGGGACCGTCGGGTCCGGCGGCGACACTCGCGTTGATGGTCAGCGGCGTCATCGCCGGCAGATCACCGTCGACGATCGCGGGCAACGTGGGCGCGCCGGGCACCGGCAGGAGCCCCGGTCCGGCGTTGTCAGACGCCGGTCCCTCGGCCGCACCTCGGCCGCCGAGGTAGTTGAAAGCGATGGACGGCATCGGCCGACTCGAGATCTCGGTGTCGGCACGCATGCGCAACAGCCCGTACCCGATGCCACCGTCCGGCTGGGCACGGCGTTCCTCTTTGGCCGCTTTCACCGCGTGCACGGAATCCGGTCCGGGTTCGAGGAGCATCGGGGCCACGCTGGTGAACCAGCCGACCGTGCGGGACAGGTCGGCGCGGCGCGGGTCCTCGCCGGACGCGAGGGCCTCTTCCTGCCGACCGTGGCTCTCGAGAAGTACCGAGACAGCACGATCGTCGACGATCCCCCGCGCCTCTTGCCACGAGCGGACCGCGCGGGCGAGCGTGCCCAGCAGACCATCGTTGACGTGTCCGCCGAACGCCTCGGGAACGTCGGTGAGCAGTGCCTGGGTCTGCGTCGAGCCGATCCGGTGAGTGACCACGCTCATCGCGCGGTGGCGGTAGCGCTCACCATCGGTGTCACGCGCCAACGGCGTCGGCCGCTGTGGCGACCGCGCCAGCCAGAACGCGGACTCGGACGATCGTTCGTCGATCCGGCCTTCCAGTGCAACGGTCCAGGCCTGGGCAGACGTGACCTCGGGCCGCACCTGGACCGGTTGCCCGCTGGTCTTCTGCACCCAGGCGGTCACCAGGTCCTCGACGAGAATCGGCCAAGACACCGCGTCGACCGCGAGGTGATGGATGGTCAACACCAACTGTCGCGTATCGGCACCGTCGAGCAGCACCGCTTGGACGAGTCGGCCGGCCGCCGGGTCCAGGCGGCGGGCGGCCACCCGGTGCGCCGCGAGCACCGCGTCGTCGAACTCCGGCGTGCCGCTCTGCGCATCGGTGTGCAGTTCGGTGACCGCTCCCATGCGATCGAACTCGGCTCCCACCTGCAGTTCCCATGCGCCTGCGGCGCCGGTCAGCCTCGCCGACAGCATCGGATGGGCCGCGACGACCGTCGCGAGAAGATCACCCAGATCGTCGGCGGTCATCTCCGCCGGCACGCTGAGCACCAGTGCCTGGTTGAAGTCGGCGAAGTCCGTGCCAGAAGCCGCCTGCCCGGTCATCCAGCTCACGATCGGCGGCAGGACGGCCGGCCCCTCGGGTGGATCGGACAGCAGCGGTAGTCGCCGACCGCCTTCGGCCGCCACACGCGCCAGCGCGCGCACCGTCTTGTGTTCGAAGATCTCGCGCGGCGACAGTTCCAGACCCGCCGCCCGGGCCGCGGATGCGAGCTGGATCGACATGATCGAGTCGCCACCGAGGGCGAAGAACGATTCCGTGACGCTCACCCGGGGCAGGCCGAGCAGTCCGCCGACGATCGCCGCCAGCGATTCCTCGTCAGACGTCTCGGGCGCCGCATAGCCTGCCGTCTCGGCGTCGAATGACGGCACCGGCAGCGCCCGACGGTCGAGCTTTCCGCCCGGGGTGAGCGGCAGCGAACCGATCACCACCGCGTGCTGGGGCACCATGTGGCGCGCCAGCCGGGTCCCGGCGGCGGTCAGGACGCTCGCAGGGTCGATGTTCTTGCCCGAGGCCGCCACCAGGTAGGCGACCAGACGGGTGCGCCCGGACGTGTCATGGGCACCCATCACCACCGCGATCCCGACCGACGGATCGTCGGCCAGGACCGACTCGATCTCACCGAGTTCGACGCGCTGGCCGTTGATCTTCACCTGATCGTCGGCACGCCCGGCGAACTCGATCTCCCCGCGATCGGTGATCCGCACGAGGTCGCCGGTGGCGTACATGCGGGCACCGCCGATCGGCGAGTACGGGTCGGCGACGAACGCGGCGGCGGTCAGACCGGCGCGTCGCAGGTACCCTCTCGCCAGCGAGTTCTCGGCGGCGAGATACAGCTCGCCGACGACACCGCGCGGCACCCTGTGCAGGCGGGCGTCGAGAACGTGGACGGCGAAACCACGCACCGGCCCACCGATCGTCACCGGACGGCCGGGTTCCGGCCGACCGGTCAGCGACCACACCGTCGCCTCGGAGGGTCCGTAGAAGTTGAACATGCGACGTCCGGGGCGGGCCCAGCGCGCGACCAGCTCCGACGAGCACGCCTCGCCGCCGGTCGCCAGATTGCGCACGCCGTCTCCGCATGCCGGGTCCACGGTGGCCAGCACGGTAGGGGTGATCATCGTGTCGGTGACCCGATGATCCTCGATGATCCGCCCCAGTGCGTCACCCGCGTAGTCGGACGCCGGTGCGATGACCAGCGTGTGTCCGAGCCCGATCCCCCACATCATCTCGAGCACCGATGCGTCGAAGCTCGGGGAGGCGACATGCAGGACCCGGGTGTCGGGGGCGTCGGTGGGGTCGCCGCTGATCTCGCGGAACTGCGCCACGAAGTTGGCCATGCCGCGGTTGGTGACCCCGACCGCCTTCGGTCGTCCGGTCGAACCGGACGTGTAGACCAGGTAGGCGAGGTGATCGAGCCCCACCTGCCCGTTACGGTCACCGGCGGTGACCGGAGTGTCGGGGAGGTCTGCGGCCGTCAACTCCGCGATGTCGAGCCACTCGCAGTCCGAGTCGCCCAGCCGCCCGGCCGTCTCACCGTTGGTGATGCCGAGCCGCGCGCGCGAATCCGCCAGCATGTAGGCGATGCGATCCTGCGGGTAGGTCGGGTCGACGGGTAGATAGGCCGCACCCGAACCGATGACGCCGAAGACGGCGACCACCGAGTCGATCGACCGCTCCAGGCCGACCGCCACCACGTCGTCGGGCCGCACGCCGCGGGCGATCAGGCCGCGCGCCACACGGTTGGCGCGCGCGGTGAACTCGGCGTAGTCGAGTGTCGTGTCGCCGCAGATGAGAGCGGGATGGGACGGCTCCAGCGTCCGCGCGGCCAGGACGTCGACCAGCGGGCGGGCAATGGTGACGCCGCCGTCGGACGCCGGTTCGCGTCCGCCGGTGGAGTTTCGGCTGACCTGTCCGACGGTCTCGAGGTCCGCGGCGGCGAACTCGATGTCGCCGAGCGGTAGCTGCGGGGTGGCGACAAGCGCCCGCACCACACGCAGCCACTGTTCGGCGAACGCGCGCACCGTCACCTCGTCGAACAGTGCGGTCGCATACAGGAAGTGCGCGGTCATCGGCGAGTCCGGCGACCGATCCGTCAGACCCACGGTCAGGTCGAACTTCGCCACCGGGTCCGGCGTCGTGAGTGTTTCGACGACCAGTCCGGGCAGGTCTAGGCGTACGAGGTTGTTGGCGGCCTCCTCGGCCGAGGTGTGCGAAAAGGCGATCTGCACGAGCGGCTGATGCGACGTGGACCGTTCCGGCGCCAGCTCCTCGATCAGATCGTCGAAGGCGACGTCGGCATGGGCGAAGGCATCAAGGTCGGCCGCTCGCACGTCCGCGAGGAAATCGGCGATGGGGGCGGCCGGGTCGACCGCGGTCCGCAGCACGAGCGTGTTCACGAACATGCCGACGAGGTCGTCGAGCGCGGCATCCGTTCGTCCGACGATCGGCGAACCGATCACCACGTCCCGGGTTCCGGCGAGTCGTGCGACGGTGATGGCGAGCGCCGCATGCCCGACCATGAAGACGGTGACGTTGTGATCGCGCGCCACGCGTTCGACGCCCTCGACCAGTTCGTTGTCGACGGCGATCGACACCTCGGCACCTGCGGTGTCGAGGACGGCCGGACGCGCATGATCCATGGGGAGATCGGTCACCGCGGGCAGATCGGCAAGCCGGGTGCGCCAGTAACGGGTCTGTGCCGCGATCGGCGAGTTCGCTTCCGATGCGTCGCCCAGCACCTCGCGCTGCCACAGTGTGTAGTCGCCGTACTGCACCCGCATCGGCGCCGGCACTTCGCCGCCGGCCGATCGGTGCTGGTAGGCGGCGAGCAGGTCCCGCAGCAGCACCCGCACCGACGCGCCGTCGAACGCGATGTGGTGGGCGATCAGCACCAGGTGGAGGGTGTCGGCCGCAGTACGCTGCACGCGACCCCGGATGGGCAGTTCGCGGGACACGTCGAACCCTGCGCGCACCGCGGCGTGCAGCGCGTCGATCGATTCGACGGTCGCCCAGTCGAAGGCCTCGCGCGCACGGACGGGATCCAGGATCACCTGGTGAGGACCGTCGGCGTCCGCCGGATAGACGGTACGCAGCACCTCATGGCGCTCGATGACATCGCGCAGGGCGTCACCGAGAACGTCGAGGTCGATCTGGCCGGTCAGCCGCACCGCCATCGGAATGTTGTAGGCGGCCGAGTCGGTGTCGAACTGGTTGATGAACCACATCCGCGCCTGGGCGGTCGACAGTGGCAAACGGTCGGGGCGCACCATCGCGCGCAGTGCCGCGCGGGTACGGCCACGCTTGGACAGCGCGGCGGTGAGTTCGCGCACCGACGGGGTGTCGAACAGGTCGCGGACCGAGACGTCCACATCGAGAACGTCGGCGGTACGTGCCGCGACCCTGGTCGCCGAGAGCGAATTGCCCCCGAGGTCGAAGAACGACGTGACGACGCTGACATGGTCGACGCCGATCACGTCGGCGAAAACCGCGGCCACCGCGATCTCGTCATCGGACGCAGGTGCGACACACGCGGCATCGGGGCCGAGTTCGGGAAGCGGCAGCCGGCCGCGATCCAGCTTGCCGTTGGCGGTCAGCGGCAATGTGTCCACGGACAGCACCTGGTCGGGCACCATGTATCCGGGCACGAATCGTCCGACGGCCTCACGAACCTGCACACCGTCGATGTCGGCGTCGGGTGCCGGCACGACGTAACCGATCAGCTGTTCTCCCCGGCCACCGACATCGACCACGCGTGCGGCGGCGGCGACGACATCGTCGGCTCGCAGCAGTGCGGCCTCCACCTCGCCGTACTCGATCCGGAAACCGCGTAGCTGGACCTGGGCGTCGCCGCGCCCGAGATACTCGATGTCGCCGTCGACCCGACGGGCCAGGTCGCCGGTGCGGTACATGCGAGTGCCCGGGGGACCCCACGGGTCGGCCACGAATCGGGTCGCCGTCAGGCCGAGGCGGCCGAGATAGCCCTGCGCCAACTGCCCGCCCGCAACGTACATCTCGCCGACGACCCCGTCGGGAACAGGGTGCAGCCGCGCGTCGAGGACGTGAATGGTCAGAGACGACAACGCCCGCCCGATGAAGGACGCGTCGGCCGACCGCGCGGAAGGTCGTTCGAGTGACCGGTAGCTGACGTGCACGGTCGTCTCGGTGATGCCGTACATGTTCACCAGTTCGGCGGTGTCGTCACCGAACTCGTCGAACCATCGGGCGACCTGGCCGAAGTTCAGCTGCTCGCCGCCGAAGACGACGTAACGCAGCGGCAGCGCGATGGGCGTGCGGCGGCGGGCCTCGATGAGCTGGTAGAACGCCGACGGCGTCTGATTCAGCACGGTGACGCCCTCGTCGGCGAGGAGCCCGAGGAATGCGCTCGGGTCGCGTGCGACGTCGCGATCCACCACCACCAGACGCCCGCCCGACAGGAGCGGGCCCCACAACTCCCAGACCGAGAAGTCGAAGGCGTAGGAGTGGAACATCGTCCACACGTCGTCGGCCCGGAATTCGAAGTCGTCCCCCGCCGCGTCCATCAGGGTCACCACATCCCGGTGCGTGACCGCGACGCCCTTGGGCCGGCCGGTCGACCCGGAGGTGTAGATCACGTACGCGCGGCTGTCCGCGGGGACCGACACCGGTGGCATCTGCACACCGTCAGCCCCGGCGAGTTCCGCGATGTCCACCCGCTCCGTGGTGTCGCCCAGCGTCGTCCACAAGGCATGCGACGACGTCTCGTGGTCGGAGATCACCACGGTGGCTTTCGCATCGTCGACGATGAACGCGAGCCGCTCGACCGGGTTCCCGAGATCCAACGGTAGATAACCGGCGCCGGTCTTGAGGACACCGAGGATCGCGACCACGAGATCCACCGAGCGCCCGGTGGCGACACCGACGAGGTCGCCGACGAGCACGCCGCGCGCACGCAGACCCGCGGCGACCGCATTCGACCGTGCGTCGAGTTCGGCATACGTCAACGTCACGTCCAGCGCCGTCACCGCGGACCGATCGGCGTGGGTGGCGGACGCGTCGTCGAACAGCGAGACGAGACTGCGTCCGGCATGGATCGTGTCCGTGATCGGCGGCTGCACCCGGGTGAGCCGCGCACGTTCGTCGGCCGTGAGCACGGGCGCGTCACCGACGCAGCTCCGCGGGTCGGCGGTCAACGTATCCAGGAGCCGGACGAATCGATCGGCGAAGCCCGACACGGTCGGGGCATCGAACAGGTCGGTCGCGAAAATGATCGTCGCGGTCCACGCCTCGCCCGCGGACGCGGACCCGATCTCCCAGGTCATGTCGAATTGCGCGGGCAGAACCGGCGGATCGAGCAGGGCGGCGGTCAGCCCCTCGACGGACAATTCGGACCGCAGGGCCGACGCCGCCGGATCGAACGACAAAACCACCTGGGCGAGAGGCGCGAACGCAGCCGAACGAACGGGATCGAGCGCGTCCACAACCGCCTCGAACGGCACGTCGGCATGAGCCAGTGCGTCGAGGTCGGTGGTGCGGACGGCATCGAGAAGGTCGTCGAAGACGACGCCCGGCCCGACCTGTGCGCGCAGCACCAGGGTGTTCACGAACATGCCGACGACCGGTTCGAGGATGCTCTGTCCCCGGCCGGCGACCGGCGTGCCGATCGCGATGTCGTCGCTCGCCGACAGCCGCGCCAACAGCACCGACAACACCGCGTGGACCACCATGAAGGGCGTCATCTCGCGGGAGGCCGCCAGCGCGGCGACCCGGTCGGCGATCTCTGCCGGGATCTCGAACGTGACCTGTGACCCCGCATGGGAGGCGGTCTTGGGCCGGGCTCGGTCGGACGGAAGCTCGAGGACGTCCGGCAGTCCGGCGAGACGATCGGTCCAGTACGCGAGCTGGACGCCGACCGGCGACTGCGCGT
This sequence comes from Gordonia sp. NPDC003424, assembly GCF_053588655.1. NCBI lineage: Bacteria > Bacillati > Actinomycetota > Actinomycetes > Mycobacteriales > Gordoniaceae > Gordonia > Gordonia sp. NPDC003424. The sequence goes on along the minus strand of NZ_JBSFQJ010000015.1, from coordinate 142,030 downwards.
CGGCAGGGTCACCGAGCACCTCGTGCTGCCAGATCGCGAAGTCGGCGAACTGCACCGCAAGCGCGGCGAACTCGGGTGACCGACCGCGGACTCGTGCGCTGTAGGCGGTCAGCACATCTGTCACCAGCGGCAACATCGATTCGCCGTCGGCGGCGATATGGTGGGCGACCACCGCGAACGTGCACTCGTCCGGTGCCTGGGACCACGACACCGCACGGATGGGCCACTCGACGGCGAGATCGAAACCGGCCGTCACCGCGGCTGCGAAGGCCGCCGCCGAGTCCACGGACCGCCAGTCGAGTCGCTCGGCGAGCGTGTCGATCGGATGCACCTGCTGCCAGGCCACCCCGTCCACCGACGGGAAGGTCGTGCGCAGCACCTCGTGCCGCACGACCACGTCGGCCATCGCACTCCGCAGCGCGTCCAGATCGAGGTGACCCGTCAGACGCAGCGCCACCGGGATGTTGTACGTCGCCGCGGTGGGGTCGAACCGGTTGATGAACCACATCCGCTGCTGCGCGAACGACAGCGGCACCCGTTCGGGTCGCGGGGTGACTGCCACGATGGGTTTCCGGGCGGCGCCACGACCTGCCGCGGTGACCGCCAGGCCACGCACCGTCGGGGTCTCGAACAGATCGCGGACCGAGAGCTCCACGCCGAGTTCCTCGGCCACCCGCAACACGAGCCGGGTCGCCGAGAGCGAGTTGCCGCCGAGGTCGAAGAACGATTCGGTTGCCCCGATGTGATGCACGTCGAGTACCTCGCCGAACACGTTCGCGATCGCCGCCTCGGTGGGACCGTCGGGCGCCACGTACTCGCCGGCTTCGATGACCGGGGCGGGCAGCGCCCGCTTGTCCAGCTTGCCCACCGGGGTCAGCGGCAGCGCGTCGAGCACGGTGATCGACGCCGGCACCATGTAGGACGGCAATCGGCGACGCGCGAAATCGCGGAGTTCGGTGGTGTCGATGGGCGCCGAGGTGACCACATAGCCGGCCAGTGCGGTCGCCACCGATCCCCCGACCCCGACGACGACCGACGAGGTCACGGCCGGATGGGCGGCGAGGACCGATTCGATCTCGCCGAGTTCGATGCGCAGACCGCGAAGCTTCACCTGATCGTCGCTACGCCCGACATACTCCATGACGAGCTCGCCCGACGGATCCCGCCGCCACCGGACCATGTCTCCGGTGCGGTACATCCGTGCTCCGACGCCGCCGTGCGGATCGGCGATGAAGCGGTGCGCGGTCAGTCCGGGCCGGCGGTGATAGCCGCGGGACAGAGCACATCCCGACACGTACAGCTCGCCCGGAACCCCCACCGGAACGGGACGTAGGGCGGCGTCGAGGATCTGGTGCCCGACTCCCGCGATCGGTCCTCCCATCCGCACCGGGCGACCGGGTGTCATCGGCGCCCCGATCGTCACGACGATGGTGGTCTCGGTGGGTCCGTAGACGTTGTGCATGTGGGTGTGCTCGGCCCAGGCATCGACGAGAACCTGCGGCACCGTTTCACCACCGGCTGCCAGCGTGCCGAGGTCGGGAAGCCGGACCGGATCCAGGGTCGACAGCACGGTGGGCGTGAGAAAAGTGTGGGTCACCCGGTGCAGACGCATGAAGTCTTCCAGGGCCTCACCGCAGACGGCCGCCGCGGACCGATAGGCCAGCGTGCCGCCGTTGACGGTGGCGAGGAGATACTCCAGCAGCGACGCATCGAAGCTCGGCGAGGCGAAGCCGAGCACCACCGGCTGTCCCTCGGCGGCCAGCCACGCGGATTCCTCACGTGCGAAATTGGCCAGACCGGTGTGCGTGACTGCGACGCCCTTGGGCCGACCGGTGGAGCCCGACGTGTAGATGACGTAGGCCACGTTGTGCGGACGTACCGGGGTGCGCAGTTCGGTGCCGGCGATGGCCGCCGTGCCGTATCCGTCGAGGCTGTCGAGCAACGCCGGGTCATCGAGCATCAGCCAGTCGACGTCACCGGGAGGCAGCTCGACGCCGGACATCGTGAGTCCGCGACGCACGCCTGCGTCGGTGATCATGAAGGACCCGCGTTCGGCCCCGTACTCGGGGTCGACCGGCACATAGCCGGCGCCCGTCTTCGCGATGGCCCAGATCGCCGTCAGGAGTTCGACGGATCGCCCGATCGCCACCGCGACCAGAGATTCCGCCGCGACCCCGTCGGCAATCAGCCGGCGCGCCAGCGCATTCGACCGCTCGTCGAGCTCGGCGTACGTCAATCGGGCCCCGGTGTCGTCGACCACTGCGACGCGGTCGGGCCACCGGCGAGCGGCGTTCCCGAACAGGGTGGCCAGGCTTTGCGGTTCGTGCCCGTCGCCGCCGGTCACCGGCAGCAACTCCGCCGCCTCGGCGGCGCCGACCAGTTCGATGTCGCCGATGCGCGTGGACGGCGCGGCCATCGCTGCGGCCAGGATGCGTTCGATCACGACCGCGAATGTCGACAGTTCGGTGTCGTCGAACTGGGCTGTCGCATCCTCGATGGCGAGGGTCGGCACAGCGCCGGAGAGTGCAACTGTCAGCTGTACCGCATGCACGCCGCGGTCGGCCGCGACGTCGGATGATCGGCGGAACTCGATGGCCGTGTCGAACAGAGTGGGCAGCCCGGTCAGTGTCGCCAGCTCTTCCGATCCCGGATGCCCGACCCCGTCGACCTTTGCCGCGGTGTCGCGGATCTGCGTCAGGATGTCCGCCACCGTGGCGCTGGGATCCACATCCACGATGACCGGCATCGTGGACTCCGGTGAATCCACCACCGCCAAGGACTCCTGGACCGAGCCGCCATCCTGGCGCGACGGCCGCGTGTCACCGAACGCGACGACCTGTTGAGCGGTCAGCCGGGACACCAGCACCGCCCATGCCAACTGCACGAACGTGGACGGGCTCACCGAACGTTCGGCGGCGGCCGTTTCCAGATCTGCGCACAACGCCGCGTCGAGTGGCCGCACCGCCGTCCGAGTGCCCGCGTCTGGCGTGCGGCTCAGTTGCAGTCCCCCGGTGACCAGGGTCGGCGCGGAGAGCGGCGCCAATACGTCTCGCCACACCTTGCGGCTCTCCGGGTTCACCGGGTCCGGGAGGGCCTGACGGTCGAGTTTGCCGTTGACGTTCAGTGGGAGCCGCCGCACGCGCAGGATGACATCGGGCACCATGTAGTCGGGTACCCGTGCGGCGACCGCGCGTTTCACGTCAGCGAGGTCGACCGCATCGCCTTCGCCCGGGTTCGCCACGACATACCCGACCAGTTGGTCGACGAAACCGTCCCGGTGCTTGACGACGGCTGCGGCCGCCAGCACCCCGTCCGCGGACAACAGGGCGCCCTCGACCTCACCGTATTCGATGCGGAATCCGCGCAGCTGAACCTGCGCGTCGCCGCGTCCCAGGTATTCGATGTCGTCGCCGAGGCGGCGGGCGAGATCGCCGGTGCGATACAGCCGCGACCCGGTGGCGAACGGGTCCGCGACAAACCTGGTGGAGGTCAGCGTCGGTTGATGGAGATAGCCACGGGCGAGTTGGTCGCCGCCCACATAGATCTCGCCGATCGCTCCATCGACGACCGGCCGCAGTCGGGAGTCGAGGATGTGCATCTGCAGCGAGGACAACGGCCGCCCGATCAGCGAGGCGTCGGAGCCGACCGACGCCGGATCGAGTGGCCGGAAGGTCACGTGCACGGTCGTCTCGGTGATGCCGTACATGTTGACCAGTCGCGACGTGTCGGCGGGATTGTTCGCATACCAGCGTCGGACCTGATCGAAGCTCAGCGCCTCGCCACCGAGGACGAGGTAGCGCAGCCGCTCGAGTGGCACACCGCCGCGCGCCCGGGCGTCGATGAGCTGGTAGAACGCCGACGGTGTCTGACTGAGCATGGTGACCTGCTCACGGACCAGCAGGCTCAGAAACGCTTCCGGATCGCGAGTGGTCGCACGATCGACGACCACCAGTCGCCCGCCCGTCAGCAGCGCGCCCCACAATTCCCATACGGAGAAGTCGAAGGCGTACGAGTGGAACATCGTCCACACGTCGTCGGAGCGGAGCTCCATATCGCGGGCGGCGGCCGCCATCAGGGCCACCACGTCGCGGTGGGTGATCTCCACGCCCTTCGGCCGACCGGTCGAGCCCGATGTGGCGATGATGTAGGCGCGCAGACGGCCGTCGTGGACAGGTGGCAGTTCGATCGCCCGATCGGTCGGTGGCAGGTCACCGAGATCCACGACGGGAATGCCCGTGGAGTCGACACCCGACAGTTGACCGTTCTCGGCGATGACGAGCACCGGTGCGGCGTCGGTCACGATGTTCGTCAGCCGGTCGGCCGGCTGCGACAGATCCAGCGGCAGGTATGCCGCTCCGGACTTCAGGATGCCGACGATGGCCACGATCAGGTCGACGGTGCGCGGCAGAGCGACACCTATCAGGGTCTCCGGGCCGGCGCCGGCCGCGACCAGCGACCGGGCCAGGGCGGTGGACCGCTCGTCGAGTTCGCCATAGTTCAACGTCTCCCCGCGGTCGTCGGTGACCGCGGGCCGGTCGAGGTTGTGTGCCACGACCGCGGCGAAGATGCCGGGCAGGGACCCCAGGTCGTGGCTGCCGACGACCTCGAGTGCGCTGTGCCGAAGTTGCGCAACGGTCTCTTGCATGACCGCGGCGACCTGGCCTGGCGCCCGCCCCGCGGCGGCGATCAGTCCGGTCACCGCTGCCGTGACCGCGACCTCTGTGTCCATCCCTTGCGCGGCGAACACCTGCGCGGTCGCCGAGACCTGCGCATGCAGCGTCGCGAACGACACGGGGCCGGCCGGGCCCATCAGAGCGGTACGCTCCGGCTCCGCCTCCGCGGCGAATGCGATCAGGTTGAGGGTGGTTGGGTGGTTTCCCCAGAGGTTCGAGAAGGCGACGCAGGAGTCAGTGCCTAGCAATTCCGATCAGGTTCCTTCGGTCACGGTCAGGTGGGAGGACGTGCGTGCGGTGGCGAGTGCTGTCTCTCGCACTGTGGCGAGCGCATCGCCCAGTGCCTGCGGTCCCGCACCGGCCACGGTGGGGACCAGGGTCATCAGGGCGGTGACCAGCGCCGAATCGGCGTCGGGCATCGCCGCGGCCATGGCACGCGCCGCCTCGGCGAGCGCGGCGAAGGTGACGACCACCGCTCCGTGCGCGAACGCGGGATGGTCGGGCGCCGCGGAGGCTGCGGTCCATACCAGGTCGGGCAGCGACATGGTCGGTTCGGGGGCCGGTGCCGCGGCGGCGCGCAGCTCATCGACCGTGGACACCGAGAGGTCGCCGACCGGTATGTGTGGGTCGACGGCTATCGCTTCGAGCACACCGACGAATCGCTCGGCGAACACCTCGACGGTGGCGGCGTCGTACAGGTCGGTGGCGTACACCAGAGCGCCCCGCATGGGTTGCGGGTCTGCCGACCCGGAACCTGCCATGTCGCCGGGGAACAGAGTCAGTTCGAGGTCGACCTTGGCCGAAACCACACGCTCGTCGTGCGGCGCCACCTCGATGCCCGCCAGCGAGACGCGCGGGAATTCGACGTTCTGGTAGACGAGCATCACTTGGAAGAGCGGGTTGAACGCTGCGGTCCGCGCGGCCCCGGCCGCTTCGACCACCGACTCGAAGGCGACGTCGGCGTTGGTCATGTCGGCCAGGTCCGAGTCGCGGATCTGGTCCAGGAACGCGCCATAGGCCATCGTCGGATCGACCGCGGTGCGCAGCGCCAGCGAGTTGACGAACATGCCGACGACGTCGTCGAGAGCGGGTTCGGTGCGCCCCGCGTACGGTGTTCCGACGACGATGTCGTCGCTGCCGTTGAGGCGGCTGAGAAGGATCGAGACGGCGGAGTGCAGGACCATGAACAACGTGGCGTTGTGACTGCGGGCGATCGATTCGAGCACCGCGACCAGTTCGGCCGGGACCTCGAAGGCGACCTCGGCGCCGGCGTAGGACGGGACTGGCGGGCGGGGTCGGTCGAAAGGTAGTCCGATCTCCTCGGGTGCGCCCGCGAGCCGCTCGCGCCAATAGGCCAGCTGCCGATCACGCTCGCTGTGGCCGCCCGCATCGACCACTGCGAGGCGGTCGCGCTGCCACAGGGCGAAATCCGAGTAATGCACACGCAGCGGCAGCCATGCCGGTGCTTGGCCGGCCGTCCGAGCCGCATAGGCCGACACGAAGTCTCTCGCCATCGGCAGGATCGATGCACCGTCCGCGTTCAGGTGGTGGATCACGAAGATGAGGACATGGTCGTCCGGGCCGAGCCGGAACAGGCGCAGCCGCAGCGGTACCTCGGTGGTCACGTCGAAGCCTCGGCCGCTCACCTCCCAGATCGCGTCCCGCAGCGATTCGGCGGTGACCGGGGTCGGCCGCAGGTCCAGCGTGTCGAGCACCTCCTCGACACCGGCGAGCACCTGCACCGGTCCGCCACCGACCATGGGGTAGTACGTCCGCAGTGACTGCTGGCGGCGCAGCAGGTCGACGATCGCCTGGTCGAGGGCCATCACATCGAGGTGACCGGTGAGCCGCAAGGCCAGATCCACGTTGTAGTTCGGTGAGTCCGGCTCGGCCCGGTTGAGCAGCCACAGACCGCGCTGCACTTCGGAGACCGGCACCACATCGGGCCGATGACGGGCGACCAGCGGGACCGTCATGACGCCCTCACCGGTCAGTTGATCGATGTACTCGGCCACGGCGGCCACCGTCGACGCCTCGAGAAGCACGCGGATCGGCATCGGCCGGCCCACCACCTTCGACAACGCGGTCGCGAGCTTGGCGGCACCCAGCGAGTTGCCACCGAGCTCGAAGAACCCTGCCCCGACGCTGACCCGATCGAGCCCGAGCACCTGGGCGAACACCTCGGCAACCACCTCTTCGAGCGGTGTCCGGGGTGCGACGAATTCTCGGCCGATGTTGAAGTCGACCGCGGGCAGCTCTCGCCGGTTGATCTTGCCCACGGTGGTGGTCGGAAACTCCTCGAGGATCACCACCGAGTGCGGAACGAGGTGCGACGGAAGTCGGTTGCGCGCGTGCGCGAGCGCGTCGTCGGCGGTGAGCACGTGCCCGTCGGCCGGCGCGATATAGGAGACGAGCAACGTCTCTCCGGCGGGTCCGGGCGCTCCGACGGTCAAGGCGTTGCTCACCCACGGATGGTCGAGCAGCACCGAGTCGACCTCTGCCGGTTCGATCCGCAGGCCGCGGATCTTCAGCTGGAAGTCGCTGCGTCCGAAGTAGTCCAGGCGTCCGTCGGGTCGTCGTGCGACCCGGTCGCCCGTGCGGTACAGCCGCGTGCCCGAGTCGAAGGGATTCGCGACGAAGCGGGTGGCCGTGAGCTCGGTCCGGTGCAGGTAGCCGAGACCGAGTTGGTCTCCGGCGAGGTAGAGCTCGCCCGTGACGCCGACCGGTGCGGGTCGCAGGCACGCATCGAGCACGACGGCGCCGACGCCGTTGAGGGGGCGACCGATGGTGAGATCGTCGTCGGGCTGCAACGGACCGTCGACCGTACTCCAGATGGTGACCTCGGTCGGTCCGTACAGATTCATGAACCGGCGACCGCCGGTGCTCCAGCGCCGCATCAGTTCAGGCGGGCATGCTTCCCCTCCGCTGAGCACCCATCGCACGCTGGGCACCGCCTCGGGATCGACGGTGGCGAGAACAGATGGCGTCATCATCACGTGGGTCACCCGGTGGCCGGCGATGACGGACTCCAGTTCATGGCCGCCGAAGGTGTGCACGTCGGCGACCACAAGGGTTGCACCGACGCCGAGCGCCATCGTCAGTTCGAGGACAGATGCATCGAAGCTCGGTGACGCGACGTGCAGTACGCGTGACTGTTTCGTCAGGCCGAGGTGCCCGCGCTCGGCCGCGAACAGATTCGCCACTCCTCGATTGGAGATGACGGTGGCCTTCGGCCGGCCCGTGGACCCCGACGTGTAGATCAGGTACGCCGGGTCATCGAGGTGAATCGGTCGCGTCAGATCGTCGTCGGACGGTTCGGTGGGCAGAGCGGTACGAATCCGCGCGTCGTGGGTGGCGTCACCCAGGATGATCCAGTCGACATCGGTGTGCCCGGTCAACTCGGGCGCGGACTCGGCGGATGCGATCCCCAGGATCGCACGGCTGTCGGCCAGCATCGCGGCGCGACGCTCGAACGGGTGTCGCGGATCGACGCCGAGGAATGCCGCTCCCGTCTTGATCACCGCGACGGTCGCGAGGATCGAGAGGTGCGAGCGCGGAACTGCCAGCGCGACAACGTCGCCCGGCCCCACACCCCGGGCGATCAGTTCGTGGGCGAGTTGGTTGGTCGCGGTCGCGAAATGCTGCCGGTCGATGTGCGCGGTGCCGAGAATGGCCGGAGTCCCGGTGTCGGCCGCGGCCGTTCCGGCAGCCAGCAGGGTGCGCAGTGTGGCCGGCGGCTCGCCCCGCCCCTCCTGCTGCACCGCCAGCTGCGTCTCGTCGGCCGGTAGCAGATCGATGCCGCCGAGCCGGCCCTGCGGACGGGCCGCCATGGTGCCGATGATGTCGACGAGATATCCCGCCATACGTTCCATCGACTCCGATGTGAACAGGTCCGTCGAGTAGGCGAACTCGAGTTCGATCTGATCACCGTTCGGGGTGCCGTCGCCGCGGATCTGGACCGCCGTCACCGCGAGCTCGTACTTCGCGGCCGGCACACGGGCGTCCAGGATGCTGACGCCGTCGATGTCGAGCTCCCGGCGGTGGTCGTCGACCATGGTGAGCGCGACCTGGAACAACGGAGTGCGCGACAACGATCGCTGCACCCCGAGTGCCTCCACCACCTGTTCGAACGGAACCTGTGCATGCGACAGGGCGTCCGAGCGCACACGGTGTGCGTGGGCCAAGGCCTCCGCGACGGTGTCCGCCGGCGCCACCCGCGTGCGCAGCACCACGGTGTTGACGAACATGCCGATCAGATTCTCGGTCTCCGGCTCGTCACGGCCGGCCACCGGTGTGCCGATCGAGACCTCCTCGGTACCGGCGAGCCGCGACAGCAAGGTCGCCAGCGCCAGATGGAGCACCGTGAAGGTGGTCACCCGGAACCGGCCGGCCAGCGAGCGCATCGCGGCCACGGTCGTACCGTCGAGCACCACGTCCACATAGCCGCCGCGGCCCGTCGGCACACTGGGGCGGGGATGATCTGTCGGCAGCGGCAGCAGTTCGGGCGCACCGCGGAGTTCGGATCGCCAGAACTCCAGTTCGGCATGGATGCGCGATTGGGGGTCCTGCCGGTCACCGAGCACCTCACGCTGCCACAACCCGAAGTCCGCGTACTGGACCGCCAACGGCGTCAAGGGCGGTTCGACCCCGGCGGCTCGCGCGCTGTACGCGACCAGCAGATCCCTGATCAGCGGACGCAACGATGCACCGTCTCCGGCGATGTGATGCAGAACCACCATGAGCACATGCCCGCACGTGGCACCGTCGTCGTCGGTGATGGTGAACAACGAGCAGCGCACCGGAAGGGCGGTGGCCAGGTCGAAGCCGATCGCCGCCTCCACGGCGACGGCGTCACGCAGTTTCGCTTCACCGACCGTCGCCGTGTAGAGCCGGCACGATTCCACCGCTTCGGCGACGTCGACGATCTCCTGAACGGGATCACCGTCCACGGACGGAAACCGGGTGCGCAGGGACTCGTGGCGAGTGATCAGGTCGGCGACCGCGACGCGCATCGCGGCGACGTCGATGTCGTCGGGTAACCGAATCGCCCCCGGCATGTTGTAGGTGGGCGCTGCCGGGTCCACGCGGTTGATGAACCACAGGCGCGCTTGGGGATAGGAGAGCGGGATCAGGTCGGGCCGCTCCATCGGCACGAGCGGCGGCCGCACCTGGGATACGTCCACCGGTCGCGCGGCAGCCGCGATGTCGGCCACCGACCCACTCTCGAAGATGTCCGCGAGCGCGATGTCATAGCCCGCGACCGAACGCGCGCGGGCAGCGAGCCGGGCCGCCACCAGGGAATTCGCCCCCAGGCTGAAGATGTTGTCGCTGACGCTGATCGGTGTGACGTCGATCAGCTCCTCGAGCAGCGCGACGATCTCGCGTTCGGCGGCGGAGCGCGGCGCAACATATGAACGCTCCGAGGTCGACGCCACCGGGTCCGGCAGCGCTGCACGATCGAGCTTGCCGGACGAGTTGGTCGGGAGCGTGTCGAGCGTCACGACGGCGGACGGCACCATGTGGGCGGGCAACTCCGAGCGGCACCAATGCAGCAGACGCTCCTCGGCACCGGGGGCCTCCGGATGGGACTCCGCCCGAGCGCCGTCGACCTTCACGTACGCGACGAGCGCCGTGCTGCCGGGCAGCTCGCGGGGCACCACGACGGCCGCACGAACCGAGTCCTCCGCGAGGAGGGTGTTCTCGATCTCCCCCAGCTCGACACGCTGTCCGCGCACCTTGACCTGGAAGTCGGTGCGCCCCAGATACTCGAGTTCCCCGTTCGCGTTCCAGCTCACGAGATCGCCGGTGCGGTACATCCGTTCGCCCGGCACGAAGGGATTGGCGATGAACCGGTCGGCGGTGAGCCCACCGGCACCGAAATAGCCGTGCGCAAGCTGCACGCCGGCCAGATACAGCTCTCCGACGCGGCCGAACGGCAACGGACGCAGGCGACGATCAAGCACGTACGCCTGTGTGTTGGCGACCACCCGGCCGATCGGAACCGTCTGCTCGTCGCCGGTCACCACGTGTTCGGTGACGTCGACGGCAGCCTCGGTCGGACCGTACAGGTTGATCAGTTCGGCCTGCGAATGCGCCCGAATCCGGCCGGCCAGGCCGGCGGGAAGCGCCTCACCGGATGCGAAGACCATCCGTACCCCGGGCGGGATGACGGCATCGGCGTCGGGCACATCGTCGGCGAACACGTCGAGCATCGACGGTACGAAGTGCAGGACCGTGACGCCGTGCCGCTCGATGACCTCGCGCAGATACCGGGGATCCCGGTGGCCGCCCGCCCGGGCGATGACGGTCCGAGCACCGCGCTGCAGCGGCCACAGGTACTCGATCACCGACGGATCGAAGGTGAACGGGGTCTTGTAGAGCCACACGTCGTTCTCGTCGAGCGCGAATCGCTCCTGCACCCACGCGAGTCGATTGAGCACCGCCCGATGCGAGACCTCGACACCCTTCGGACGGCCGGTCGACCCGGACGTGAAGATCACGTACGCGGGGGCGTCCGCGGCCACCCTCGGCGGCAGTTCGGGAAGTTCGGCCGGCGCGGGCCGGTCGGCCCGGAATCCCACCCGGGTGATGAAGTCGGCGTCGACGACCCGCACCGGGCGCGCCGTCTCCAGGATGTGTTGGCGGCGGGAATGGGGTGCGTCGACGTCGACGGGAACGTAGGCGGCGCCGACCGTCAGCACGGCATAGATCGCGACGACCTGGTCGATACCCCGAGGCAGACAGATCGCCACCCGGTCACCGGACTCCACGCCGTCTTCGCCGAGTCGCTCCGCCAGGTCTCTGCGTAGCCAGTCGAGTTCGCGGTACGTCCACGATCTCGAATCGTCGAGCACGGCGGTCCGTGCGGGGTGGTCGGTTGCGTTCCGCGTGAACAGGTCCAGCAGGTTGCCGTGGCCGATGTCGGCGACCGTCCATTCTCGGGACCCACCCGCCGATGCCGACTCGAGCTGCTCGTGTTCGCCGGCGACGAGCAGATCGATCGAGCCCACCGAATGGTCGAGTCCGTCGACGAACCGGCGCGCGAAGACCAGGAACCGGCGATGGTGATCCTCGATCTCGTTCTGCGAGTACAGATTCGGGTTGCCGTGGAAATCCATGGCAAGCGGTTCCCCGGGCACCGGTTGGTACAGGTTGACGGCGAGATCCTCGATGATGCCGGTGGTGAGGACCCGGTAGTCGAGGGTCGTCCCGTCGATCTCCAACTGGTCGAAGAACATCATGTTGATGGCGGGACCGAAATAGACCGATCCCCCGTCGAGGCCCGCGTCCCGCCTGATGTCGTCGGAGCGGTAGCGCTGGTGTCGCAGGGCGCCCGTGAGCTCGAGTTGGGCGTCGTCGATCAACTCCCGGGCAGTGCGCGCACTGACGTCGCGCAGCCGGATGGGCAGAACGTTGGACACCATGCCGCCAGAGGCCTTGATCTTGGCGGTCGCGCGCCCCGTCACCGGAAGACTGAGGACGACGTCGTCGCTGCCGGCCATCCGGCCCATGAACGCGGCGAACGCGGCCGTGAGCAGGACCGCGACGGATGTCTGCAGCTCTCCGGCGAGCGCATCGAGCCGATCTTGCAGGTTCTGCGGCAGCGCACCGCCGGCAACGACGTTGTCGAACGACAGCGGAACCGGACCCGGCACCGTCGAGAGCGACACCGGTTCCGGGAACTCGGAGATCCGTGCGCCCCAATGTTCCTTGTCGCGGACGTAGCGGGTGCTGTCCCGGTAATCGGCCTCATAGGCGATGATTTCCGCGAGCGTGGCCACCGGCTTGTCGTCGGGCACCTGCCCGCGGCGCAGGGCGTTGTAGCGGTCCACTGCGCGCCGCGCCATCGTCAGAGCGGCGTTGCCATCGACGATGATGTGATGGGCGCGCTGGTAGAACAACGTGTGGTCGTCGGCGACGCGCAGGAAATTGACCACGATCAATTGATCGTTGACGAGGTCCACCGGCAACCGGTACTCGGTCTCCATCCATTCGACGGCGGCCGCGAACGGGTCGGGCTCACCGCTGAAGTCGAGGAACTCGATGTGCTGGTCGTAGTCGAAGTCGAGGTACTGCATCGGCACGCCGTCAGCATCGGCGAGGCGGATGTAGGGGATCTCCATCAGTTTGCCGACCGTGTAGCAGCATTCGACGAACAGATCGATGTCGAGTCCACCCGGCTCGTGCCGGATGTCGATGTACTGCGCGATGTTGACCGAGAACCCCGGAGACAGCGTTTCCGCGAACCACAGCCCTCGCTGAGGTGCGGTCAGCGGCAGCAGTTCGCGGCGTAGGGCGCCATGCGATGCAGCGGCAATGGTGACGCCCGCGTCATCACTATCAGTCCCACCGTCCACAGTCAGCGCCAATCTTCCTACCCTCCCGAATCCGCAATCGGTAATCCGCGTGTGCATACAGTTCGCCCAGGGATCACCGACTCAATGTTTATCTTGACAAGGGTCACCGATCGTTACGTCCGGTACTTACTTTAATCCTCTTTGTTTCTTCAAATCGACTCTTTATCGTCGCCAATGTCGTCTGAACGGGCTAATACTCTGGCAGCACTCCTTCGTTCAACCGACACGCCGGCGCGGCCACCGACGTCAGTGTCCGGTCGCCGCCTTGCGGTAACCGCGAAGGGCCGGCTTGATCGACAACGCTGTGATGACCACCGTCCAGATCGCGACCTTGATGAGGTTAGCGGCAATGGGGCCACCCGCCGCGAGCGACCGCATGACTTCGATCGCCGGCGTCATCGGCTGGTTTGCCACGATCGGCTGTAACCAGCCCGGATACCCGCTGACCGGGGCGAAGCCGGAATTGAAGAACATCAGCAGTGTCGAGATCAACGAGAGTACCGGCACCACCGGTGAGCCGGGCCGTGCGCTGACCGCGATGGCCAGAGTGAATATGGCGAACGCGGCACCATAGGCGAGCGCGACGCCGACCAGACCCAGCGCCGGTCCGAGTCCCTGGGTGAACCGAAACCCGATGAGGTGCCCCGCGGCAAGCAGGATCACGGTCGTGACGAACACCCGGACGATCTCGCCGATCACTCGCGACGTCAGATCGGCCGACCTGTTCAAGGGGAGCACATACAGCCGGCTCAGCAACGCGGTGCGACGCTCATTGTTGAGGCGGGCCGCCGACGCGACGGTGCCGAACATCGCGCCGACGAGGATGACCAACGGCACTGTTCCGTAGGCGCTGTTCTGTCCGGTGGCCCGGCCGATGACGTCACCCAAGACCACCTTGAACATGACCATGCTGAGCGCGGGAAAGATGAGTGCCTGCAACAGGGTGGGCACGTCCCGAGCAAAGACACGGACCTGGCGTCCGGCAAGAATCGCACTTTGCCGCGCCCATGCGCGCACCGATTCCTCAGCCCAGATCCGTGGCTGCGGAAATGTCGATGAAATCGCGTTGACGCCCGACTGTTGCCCGGTTGCGCTCGCCGGGCGCTGATGCATCGCGGCGCTCAGAGCTGCATCGGTCATCGGGCCACCCGCCGCCCGTGGATCCAGAGCAGCAGCGCAGACGCCACGATCAACCCGATCCACCAGAACAGCGTGGGCTGGAATTTCTGCCAGGTCAGGGTGCCCTGGTCGGCGGCGCGCATGACGTTGGTGAACTGGGAGATCGGCTGGTTTCGCACGAACGGCTGAATCCATGTGGGAAAGCCCTGCAGCGGCAGGAAGCCGGTCGAGAGCATGCCGAGGATCAATGTGGGCAACGCGAGCGCCTGACTGGTCGCCTGGGGACTGCTCGCCACCATGCCGACCCCGTCGGCGACCTGTCCCAGCAGCAGGCCGATGGCCGCCGCCACCGCGAACAGGGTGACCGTTCCGGTCACTCCCGCCTGCGGTCGCCAGCCCATCAGCAGGCAGGCTATGGCGGCGCACGCCAAGGACTCCGCCAGGAGCACCCCGTTCGTGGCGGTGCGCGCCAGCATCGGGGTCGCCGACGACATCGGCAACACGCGGAAGCGGGTGTTGATGCCCTCGGCGGCGTCGTAGGCCGCGCGCATCGCAGCCGAGGACGCGGCAAACGACACCGACTGCAAAATGATGATCGGCATCAGGAATTGCCCATAGTTCACGCCGGGAATAGAATCCATCAGCTTGCGGAGTGGAATATAGAAACACACCGCGAGAAGCACCGGGGACGCGACCGCGAGAATGAATTCGCCATTTCGGGCCACTTTGGTGATTCCCCGGACGGTCAGCGCCCACCATTGGCGAAATGCATTGATATGGACCGGATATTCGCCGATCGCCCCTCCACCGGGATCGGTACCCGGAGCACGTCCTTCGGAGGTTCCGTCGGTCACCGATCGGGTGCCGACCATCTGCGAAACCACGACTACTCGTCTCCCTTTCCGGGTTCGGTGAGGGCCAGGAACGCCTCGTCGAGTGAAGGTCGCCGCATGGTCACGTCCGACAGTCGGATGTTCGCCTTCGTGGTGCGCTGGATCACCTCGACGAGCGTCTCGGTCCCGTGGATGGCGGGAACCGCGACCGAATTATCCTGGCGAACCTCGGTATGTCCCTCCGGCATCATGTCGGCGAGGACGCTGTGCAACTGCGGCAGATCCACGATGTCGGCAGGGATCACCTCGCAGTACGCGGCACCCGTCGCTTCCTTCAGCTCGTCTGCCGTTCCCTCCGCGATCACCTTGCCGTGGTCGATCACCACGATCTTGTCCGCCATGGCGTCGGCCTCTTCCAGATACTGCGTCGTCAGGAGAATCGTGACCCCCGAATCCCGCAATCGCTGAACGAGGGTCCACACCTCCTGGCGGCTGCGCGGGTCCAAGCCGGTGGTCGGTTCGTCGAGGAACACGACCTTGGGCGCGGTCACCAGGCCGCACGCGATGTCGATGCGGCGGCGCATGCCGCCCGAGTACTGCCCGACGCGCCGCCCACCGGCGTCACCGAGCGAGAACATCGTCAGCAGTTCATCGGCCCGTGCCCGGGCCGCCGCGCTCGACAAACCCAACAGCCTGCCGAAAAGCACCAGGTTCTCCCGGCCGGACAACGATTCGTCGAGAGCCGCGAACTGGCCGGTCAGCATGATGCAGCGCCGCACGTCCGCAGCGTCATCGACCACATCGAATCCGTGGACGGTTGCTGTCCCCCTGTCCGGTTTGAGCAACGTGCACAACATGTTGACCGTCGTGGTCTTGCCGGCGCCGTTGGGGCCCAACAGCGCCACGATCCGGCCCGCCGGCACACTGAAGCTCACGTCGTCGACCGCGACCATGTCCTTGAAACGCTTGTGCAGGTTGCGCACCTCGATCGCCGGCGGGTCGGCATGCTCCACGGCGTCTGGTTCTTCGAGACCGGTGGGCTGCACGTGCGACTCAGCCGTCGGCAGGACCGCGATCGGCGTCACCGGAGCGACGTCATCGCCGACTCGACGGTGGCGACCCCGACTGCGTTGGGCGTCGGTTTCCTCACGCCACCGACGCAGCTTCTCCATTACCGGGTCAGACTGGTCGGGTGGAAGTGTCAACGCGTCCGGCCGACGGTGGCGTCCGCCGCTGACGACACCAGGGTATGGACCGTCAGCAACCTCGGACATCGTTTCCTTCATTCGTACCTACGCACTCCGAATCAAACCTACGCAGTGAATCGTTGTCGGAGACCTTTTGGTTAGCGAGTCTCCCAAAGATCCGGCGAAATGCGTCCTACATCGGGCCGGCTTCGCTCATTCGAACTACGCGGCGCCCACGGTGACCCGTGCCCATTCGACAAACCGGCACCGAGGTCACCATATCCGCAGCCCTCAGGCCCACCAACGCCCGACCTCGCCCGGCGCACCACCCCGACCCTTGGCAGAGTGACACGAATGACCACCCCACCCGCCTCCGCCGACCGCGAAATCCTCACCTGGGAACTCAACGGTCAGGCCTGCCGAGAACTCGCCCGGATGGTCGCCGACGACGGGTTCGTCCCCGACATCATCCTCGGCATCGCGCGCGGCGGCCTCATCCCGGCCGGCGCCCTCGCCTACGCGCTGGACTGCAAGATCCTCATCTCGCTCAACGTCGAGTTCTACACCGGCGTCGGCGAGACGCTGGCCGAACCGGTGATGCTGCCGTCGCTGCTGGAGTCGAGCGGTCTGCACGATCAGAAGGTGCTGGTGGTCGACGACGTCGCCGACTCCGGCAAGACGCTCAAGCTCGTCGACGACTACTGCGAACACCAGGGCCGCGTCGCCGAGGTCCGCAACGCGGTGATCTACCAGAAGCCGCACACCATCACCCGGCCCGACTACTGCTGGCGCACCACCGACAAGTGGATCAACTTCCCGTGGTCGGTCGACGGTCCGGTGTGAGGAATCGCCGGACGAATATCCCCCGGGATCGCACCGTCGCGACGGCCTCGTCCGGCTCCGCGGCCGTGTCGGGTCCGCCCTGCGGATACCGCCGCGCCACCGGCCCCGCCGACACCCCGTGCGCGATCACACTCAGCAGCACGGTCACGCCGATCGCCGACGCCGCGATCGGCGCCGCCGTCCCGTTCGACCCGGCGAGTTCTTCGACGCCGAGCAGCGCGAACACCACGGACGCGAGCCCGCGCGGCCCGAACCATCCGATGATCGCCACGTCCCGCAGCGGCAGCCGGGCACCGATCAGCGACAACGCCACCGGCACCATCCGGAACACGGTGAGGCTCAAGACCGCGTACACGATCATCAGCATCAGGTCACCGGCCTCGAGGACCCGCAGTGCGAGAGGCACCAACGCGGCGCCGAAGAGAAACCACACGACCACGGCCAGCAGTTCCCCACCGAGTTCTGGGAGTACCTCGAGCGCCGGATCGTCCCCGAGTGCCGACGGGGCGCCCTCGTCGTCGGACTCCACCCGCCCCCGGTCGATGACGTACCCGAACGTCATCCCCGCGACGAACGCGGCGATGAACCCGTTGCCGTCGATCGCGATCGCGAGGACGAACACCCCGAGTGCGGTCGCGAGTGCGGCGATCTGCCGCGTGGACTCCGACGAGAGCCGCCTCGTCGCCGACTGATTGGTCATCCACGCGCACAGCGCGCCGACCACGACGCCGATCACCACTCCGACCAGCAGTTCGACGACCGCGTCGCGCACGGTGATGTGCTCGGATTCGCCGAGCCCCAACGTGGTCGCCGCCAGCGCGATGGCGAGGGTGACCACCGGGGTGGCGATACCGTCGTTGAGTCCGCTCTCCACGTTCAGCGTCAGCCGCAGCCGACGTGGGATCCGCTCGTCGTTGATCACCTGCACGCTCAGCGCGGCATCGGTCGGCGCCAGCGACGCACCGACGAACAACGCCAGCGCCCAGCCGAGGGAGCCGAACATCCACTGCGCCCCCAGCGTGCCCAGCAGCATGGTCAGCGGCAGACCGATCAGCAGCAGCCTGGCCGGCAACCGGACTGCACGGCGCAACCGGCCGACGTCGACCCGCGAGGCATCGGTGAACAGCACCAGCGCCAGCGTGAGCTCGGCGAGCCGATGCACCGTCGACGTGTCGACGTCGACGGTCAGCACCCCCCACGTCGGATTCGCCAGGACATACCCGGCGACCACGAACAGCAGCGGACCGGTCACATCGTGCCGCGTCAGCAGCCGCGAGGTGACCGCCCAGGCGAAGATGAGCAGGCAGATCACCGCGATGGTGGCGTCACTCATCGTCGGCCGCGGCGTGGTCAGCGCACATCATGAGCGGATTATGCCTCCCACGACGAACGGCCCGCTCCCCAATGGGGAACGGGCCGTTCGTGGTGTAGCTCGTGGGGAGGACGCCTTACTTGGCCTTCTCCATCACCTCGACGAGGCGCCAGTGCTTGGTCGCCGACAGCGGGCGGGTCTCCATGATCCGCACGCGGTCACCGACACCGGCGATCTCCTGCTCGTCGTGCGCCTTGACCTTGCTCGTGGTCCGGATGATCTTGCCGTAGAGCGGGTGGCTCTTACGATCTTCCAGCTCGACCACGATGGTCTTCTGCATCTTGTCGCTGACCACGTAACCGATCCGCTCCTTGCGGCGGTTGCGTGCTTGCGTTGTCGTCACGTTCTGGTCCTCACTCATGCGTCATCACCTTCCGGTCCCGACGCCAGACCCAGCTCACGCTCACGCATCACCGTGTAGATCCGGGCGATCTCACGACGCACGGTCCGCAGACGACGGTTGTTGTCGAGCTGGCCGGTGGCCATCTGGAAACGAAGGTTGAACAGCTCTTCCTTCGACTCCTTCAGGCGATCCACCAGATCAGCGTCATTGAGGTCGCGCAGTTCGGACGCAGCAACTCCGAGTCCCATCAGAACTGCTCCTCTCTGGTCACGATTCGGGTCTTGATCGGGAGCTTGTGCTGCGCGCGACGCAGGGCCTCGCGAGCAATCTCCTCGTTGGGGTAGGTCATCTCGAACAGCACACGACCCGGCTTGACCGGGGCGACCCACCACTCCGGCGAACCCTTACCCGAACCCATGCGGGTCTCGGCGGGCTTCTTGGTCAGCGGGCGGTCGGGGAAGATGTTGATCCACACCTTGCCGCCACGCTTGATGTGCCGGTTGATCGCGATACGAGCGGACTCGATCTGACGGTTGGTGATGTAGGCGCTCTCCAGAGCCTGGATGCCGTAGTCACCGAACGTCACCTTGGTGCCGCCCTTGGCCTGACCCTTCAGGCTCGGGTGATGCTGCTTGCGGTGCTTGACCCGACGGGGGATCAGCATGATCAGCCCTCCTGCTTCTCGGCGCCCGCCGCAGCAGTGGCCTCGGCCGGAGCATCCGCGGCACGACCCGCATCGGTGCTCGTGGCAGTGGTGCCGGAAGCACCGCTGCGCCGGGGCCGGCTGGGCCGGCGGGGACGACGGTCCTCGGCGGCCGGCGCGGCTGCGGTCAGCTCACGCTTGCCACCGACGATGTCGCCCTTGTAGATCCACACCTTCACGCCGATCCGGCCGAAGGTGGTCTTGGCTTCGTAGAGTCCGTAGTCGATGTCGGCGCGCAGCGTGTGCAGCGGCACGCGACCCTCGCGGTAGAACTCACTGCGGCTCATCTCGGCGCCGCCGAGGCGACCCGAGCACTGTACCCGGATGCCCTTCACGTTCGGCTGACGCATCGCCGACTGGATCGCCTTGCGCATCGCGCGGCGGAACGCCACACGGTTGCTCAGCTGCTCGGCGACACCCTGCGCGACGAGCTGCGCATCCGACTCGGGGTTCTTGACCTCGAGGATGTTCAGCTGCACCTGCTTGCCGGTCAGCTTCTCCAGGTCGCCACGGATCCGGTCGGCCTCGGCGCCGCGGCGACCGATGACGATGCCCGGACGGGCGGTGTGGATGTCGACGCGGACCCGGTCACGGGTGCGTTCGATCTCCACCTTGGAGATGCCGGCGCGCTCGAGCCCCTGCGAGAGGAGCTTGCGGATGGCGACGTCTTCCTTCACGTAGTCCGCGTACTGCTTGTCGGCGTACCACCGCGAGTTCCATCCCGTGGTGATGCCCAGACGGAAGCCGTGCGGGTTGATTTTCTGTCCCACTACTGGGCTCCCTTCTTGGGCTGACGCGAACGAGCACGCGACGCGGTGGCCTTCTCGGGAAGGCTCTCGACGACGACGGTGATGTGGCTGGTGCGCTTGCGGATGCGGAACGCACGGCCCTGCGCACGCGGCTGGAACCGCTTGAGCGTGGCACCTTCGTCGGCGAACGCGGTGTTCACGACGAGGGTCCGGCGATCCAGACCCAGGTTGTTCTCCGCGTTCGCGACGGCGCTGGCGAGCACCTTGTACACCGGCTCGGACGCCGACTGCGGGGCGAACCGCAGGATGTCCAGGGCCTCGTCGACATTCTTGCCGCGGATCAGGGCGATCACGCGACGTGCCTTCATCGGGGTGACACGCACGTGCTTGGCGGTCGCCTTGGCGGTCGGATTATCGGTCTGCGTAGTCATCAGCGGCGCTTCGCTTTCCGGTCATCCTTGATGTGACCCTTGAAGGTACGGGTGGGCGCGAACTCGCCCAGCTTGTGTCCGACCATGTTGTCCGAGATGAACACCGGGACGTGCTTGCGACCGTCGTGGACGGCGAAGGTGTGACCGATGAAGTCGGGGATGATGGTCGAACGGCGCGACCAGGTCTTGATGACCTGCTTGGTGCCCTTCTCGTTCTGCGCGTCCACCTTGGCAAGCAGGTGGTCGTCGACGAACGGGCCCTTCTTGAGGCTGCGTGGCATTCTCTAACTCCCTCCTGTGCTTATCGCTTGTTCTTGCCGGTGCGACGACGACGAACGATCATCTTGTCGCTGGCCTTGTTCTTGCGGGTGCGGCCTTCCGGCTGACCCCACGGGCTGACCGGGTGGCGACCACCCGAGGTCTTGCCCTCGCCACCACCGTGCGGGTGGTCGACCGGGTTCATCACGACACCGCGGACGGTCGGGCGCTTGCCCTTCCAGCGCATACGGCCGGCCTTGCCCCAGTTGATGTTGCTCTGCTCGGCGTTGCCGACCTCGCCGACGGTGGCGCGGCAGCGCACGTCGACGCGACGGATCTCGCCCGAGGGCATACGCAGGGTGGCGTGTGCACCCTCCTTGCCCAGCAGCTGGATCGAGGCGCCGGCACTGCGGGCCATCTTGGCGCCGCCACCCGGACGCAGCTCGACGGCGTGCACCTGGGTACCGGTCGGGATGTTGCGCAGCGGCAGGTTGTTGCCCGGCTTGATGTCGGCGGTCGGACCGCTCTCCACCGTGTCGCCCTGGTTCAGACCCTTCGGCGCGATGATGTAGCGCTTCTCGCCGTCGACGTAGTGCAGCAGCGCGATGCGCGCGGTGCGGTTCGGGTCGTACTCGATGTGTGCGACCTTGGCGTTGACGCCGTCCTTGTCGTTGCGACGGAAG
The DNA here is from genome assembly GCF_053588655.1 of Gordonia sp. NPDC003424. NCBI lineage: Bacteria > Bacillati > Actinomycetota > Actinomycetes > Mycobacteriales > Gordoniaceae > Gordonia > Gordonia sp. NPDC003424. Next base: position 120,479 of record NZ_JBSFQJ010000015.1, on the reverse strand, counting down.
TCGATCAACCGGTAGGCGCGCTTGTGACCGCCACCCTTGTGACGGGTGGTGATGCGACCGTGCGCGTTGCGTCCGCCGCGACCGTGCAGCGGGCGAACCAGCGACTTCTCCGGATGGTCACGGGTGACCTCGGCGAAGTCGGCGCCGGAAGCGCCACGACGACCCGGGGTCGTCGGCTTGTACTTACGAATAGCCATGTCTCTAGTCCCTCAACTCTCGAGTCCCGGTCAGCTGACCGGTCCCCCGAAGATCTCGATGGGCTTGCTGTCGGCGGCCAGCGTCACGATCGCGCGCTTGGTCGACTTGCGCTGGCCGTAGCCGAAGCGGGTGCGCTTGCGCTTGCCCTGACGGTTGGCGGTGTTGACGCTGGTGACGGTGACGTCGAAGATCTGCTCGACCGCGATCTTGATCTGGGTCTTGTTCGAGTCCGGGTGCACCAGGAAGGTGTACACGTTGTCCTCGATGAGCCCGTAGCTCTTCTCCGAGATCACCGGCGCCAGGATGATGTCGCGGGGGTCAGCCTGCGTAGCCATGCTCACGCCTCCTCTTTCGTATTCGACGCGATGAACGCGTTGAGCGTCTCGACGCTGAACACGACCTCATCGGAATCCAGCACGTCGTAGGTGTTGAGCTGATCCGGCGCGATCGGCAGCACGTTCTGCAGGTTCGCGACGCTGCGCCATGCGGTGTCGTCCTCACGGCCGAGCACCACCAGGAACTTGCGGCGGTCACTGAGCGACTCGAGGAACAGCCGCGCCGACTTGGTCGACGGGGTCTGTCCGGCCACCAGTTCGGTGATCACGTGGATGCGCTCGTTGCGCGCCCGGTCCGAGAGGGCACCGCGCAGGGCGGCGGCCTTCATCTTCTTGGGGGTGCGCTGGCTGTAGTCACGCGGCTGCGGGCCGTGGACGGTGCCACCGCCGGCGAACTGCGGTGCGCGGGTCGACCCCTGGCGGGCGCGGCCGGTGCCCTTCTGGCGGTACGGCTTGGCGCCGCCACCGCTGACATTGCCGCGGGTCTTGGTCGCGTGGGTGCCCTGGCGAGCGGCGGCCTGCTGGGCCACCACGACCTGATGCATCAGCGCGATGTTGGCCGGGGCGTCGAACAGCTCGGCGGGCAGATCAACGGTTCCGTTGGTCTTGCCGTCCGCGGTCTTGACGTCCAGCGTCAGCTTCGTTGTTGCTTCGGTGCTCACTTGGTCGCACCACCCTTCACTGCGTCGCGGATCACCACGATGCCGCCCTTGCGGCCGGGGATCGCGCCCTTGATCAACAGCAGACCGGCGTCGGCATCCACCTTGTGCACGGTCAGGTTCTGTGTGGTCACGGTGTCGTTACCCATCCGACCGGCCATCCGCATGCCCTTGAACACGCGGCCCGGGGTGGCGCAGCCACCGATCGAGCCCGGTGCGCGGTGCACGCGGTGCGCGCCGTGGCTGGCACCCAGGCCGGAGAAGCCGTGGCGCTTCATGGCGCCGGCGAATCCCTTGCCCTTGGAGGTACCGGTCACGTCGACCTTGGCGCCGGACTCGAAGATCTCGGCGGTCAGTTCCTGGCCGACCTCGAGCTCCGAGACGTCCGCGATGCGGATCTCGGCGAGGTGGCGGCGCGGGGTGACCCCGGCCTTGGCGTACTGCCCGGCAACCGGCTTGGAGACCTTGCGCGGGTCGGTGGCGCCGTAGGCGAGCTGCACGGCGGTGTAGCCGTCGCGGTCGCTCGTACGGAGCTGGGTGATGACGTTGGGTCCGGCCTGGATGACCGTCACCGGAACGACACGGTTGTTCTCGTCGAAGACCTGGGTCATGCCGAGCTTGGTGCCCAGAATGCCCTTGGTCGCAGATTGATTGCTCATGATTCTCTTCGCCCCCCGCCTACTGGATGTTGACGTCGACGCTCGCCGGCAGGTCGATGCGCATCAGCGCGTCGACCGTCTTCGGCGTCGGGTCGAGGATGTCGATGAGTCGTTTGTGGGTGCGCATCTCGAAATGTTCGCGGCTGTCCTTGTACTTATGCGGCGAACGGATGACGCAGTAGACGTTCTTTTCGGTGGGCAACGGCACCGGGCCGACCACGCGTGCCCCGGTACGGGTCACGGTTTCCACGATCTTGCGCGCCGAAGCGTCGATCGCCTCGTGGTCGTAGGCCTTGAGCCTGATGCGGATCTTCTGTCCCGCCACGCTGTGTCCTCTTCCGTCAGTTGTTCTCGACAGACAAACACCGCGTGACCCTTGGGGTTCCCCTGGCGAGGGGCCGGCTCGATGGCCGGTGGGCACATGACCACCCGTGTGAGATTCGGGGATCGACGCTGTTCATCTGTCGTTGTACGTTGGCTCGTCACTGGGACGAACCGTTTCGCTCCGGCACCCGCGGTCGGGCGTGTCGTGTCCGTACGCCTGATTCAGGGCACGCGTTACACGCCCAAGGCCGGATTTCCGGGTCCTGGGAGTCATTCACCCGATCGGAGGCCGCACAAAAGCCCGCGTCCGCCGGTCAAGGCAACCCGACAAGTATGCACCAGGTCGGGGTGCGGATTCAAATCCGCCCTCCGGTGGCCGGCTGACGTGTCCGCGGGTGGCGTCGATGCGCGCGACGATCGGCGATTCACCGAGCACCGGTGTCATCGGCACTCTAACCTCACGACAGGGACCTGAACCCGGCTCGCCAGCCCCGAGCCGACCCGGAAGGCCTGCACATGAGCACGGTTGTGCCACCCGACACCGGCCACGAACTCGACGACGCCGACGGGTCGATCCCCACCCCGCGCAGCGTGCGTGTCGAGCCGACCACCTCGCCACCGCGTCCGAGCAACATCACCCTCAAGGTCACGATGGCGCTGACCGGCACGGTGTTCGCCCTGTTCGTCCTGGTCCACATGATCGGCAACCTGAAGGTCTACACCGGCGCCGAGCACTTCGACGCCTACGCCCATTGGCTGCGCACCCTGCTCGAGCCCCTCCTCCCCTACGAGGGCGCGCTGTGGATCTTCCGCATCGTGTTGCTGGTGTGCCTCGTCGCCCATGTGGGGGCATCGTTCATGCTGATCGGTCGCGCGCACAAGGCCAAGGGTCGCTACCGCCGCACGGGCATGGGCTGGCGACGACTGCCGGCAACTCTCATGCCCTACACGGGCATCATCCTGCTGGTCTTCATCGTCTTCCACATCCTGGACCTGACCACCGGAACCCGGCCGGTCGCCAGCGAGGAGTTCATCGGCACCACCGAGCAGAGTTCGCACGCCTACCACAATCTGGTGGAGAGCTTTGCGCGCTGGCCGGTCGCGCTGTTCTACGTCGTGGTGATGGTCCTGCTCGGGATCCATCTGGTGCACGGGCTGTGGAGCGTGGTCAACGACCTGGGGGCGACCGGCCGGCGGGTCCGTCAGGTCGGCGCGGCGGTCGCGTTCCTGCTCGCGGCCGCGGTCATGCTGGGCAACATCACCATCCCGCTCGCGGTGCTGACCGGGGTGGTGAGCTGAGATGAGCCACGCCCGCCCGGTCACCACCGACATCGACGCACTCCGCTCGGTCGGCGACGACGTCTCCTCGGGGCTGCCCGACGGGGACCCGGCCACCGCATGGCGGCGACGCCGCGACTCGTACACGCTGGTCGGCCCGCTGAACCGCCGGAAATTCACCGTCATCGTCGTGGGCACCGGGCTGGCCGGCGCCGGCTGCGCGGCGGCGCTCGGCGAACTGGGCTACAACGTGTCGTCGTACACCTTTCACGACGCACCGCGCCGCGCCCACAGCGTCGCCGCGCAGGGCGGCATCAACGCGGCACGCGCCCGCAAGGTCGACAACGACTCGATCCACCGGTTCGTCGTCGACACGGTCAAGGGCGGCGACTTCCGGGGCCGCGAGGCCGACGCCTTCCGCCTGGCCGAGGAGTCCATCCGCGTCATCGACCACCTGAACGCGATCGGCGCCCCGTTCGCCCGCGAGTACGGCGGCGCGCTGGCGACCCGCAGCTTCGGCGGGGTGCAGGTCTCCCGTACCTACTACACGCGCGGCCAGACCGGACAGCAGTTGCAGGTGGCCGCATCGCAGGCGCTGCTGCGGCAGGTCGCCGCAGGCACGGTCACGCTGCACACCCGCCACGAGATGCTCGACCTGATCGTCGCCGACGGTCGCGCGCAGGGCATCGTCGCGCGCGACCTGGTCACCGGGCAGATCACCGCGGAGACCGCGCACGCCGTGGTCCTCGCGACCGGCGGCTACGGCACCGTGTTCTACCAGTCGACGCTGGCCCGCAACTGCAACGCCACCGCGTCGTGGCGGGCGCATCGGCGCGGCGCCTACCTGGCGTCGCCGTCGTTCGTCCAGTTCCATCCGACCGCGTTGCCGGTCAGCGCGCCGTGGCAGTCGAAGACCACGCTGATGAGCGAGTCGCTGCGCAACGACGGGCGGATCTGGGTGCCCCGGCAGCCCGGCGACGACCGACCCCCGGGCAGCATCCCCGAGGCCGAGCGCGACTACTACCTGGAACGCAAGTACCCGACCTACGGCAACCTCACGCCCCGGGACGTCGCGTCGCGGGCCGCGCGCGAACAGATCGAGAGCGGGCACGGGGTCGGACCGCTGCACAACAGCGTGTACCTGGACTTCGCCGACGCGCTCGGCCGCCTGGGCAAGGCCACCATCGCCGAGCGCTACGGAAATCTGTTCTCGATGTATCACGACGCCACCGGCGAGGACCCGTACGTCGTGCCGATGCGGATCGCGCCCGCCGCGCACTTCACGATGGGCGGGCTGTGGTCGGACTACGACCAGATGACGTCCATCCCGGGCCTGTTCGTCGGCGGCGAGGTCGGCTGGGGCTACCACGGCGCCAACCGCCTCGGCGCCAACTCGCTGCTGTCGGCCTGCGTCGACGGCTGGTTCACGCTCCCCTACTCGGTGCCGAACTATCTGGCCGGTCACCTCGGCGAGCCGATCCTCGGCCAGGACGACGACGCGGTGATGTCGGCGGCCGCGGCCGTCGGAGACCGGATCTCGCGGCTCACGTCGGTCGGCGGCACCCAGAGTGCACGGGTGTTCCACCGCCGGCTGGGCGAGATCCTCTACGCCGGCTGCGGTGTCTCCCGCAGCGTCGAGTCGCTGTCGGGCGCCATCGACGGCATCGACGCGCTGACCGCCGAGTTCTGGTCGGATCTGCGGGTCACCGGCTCGGGCAACGGTTTCAACCAGGAACTCGAACACGCCGGCCGGGTCGCGGACTTCCTCGAACTCGCCCGGTTGATGTGTATCGACGCCCTCGATCGCGACGAATCCTGCGGTGCCCATTTCCGCACCGATCACCAGACCGACCGCGGCGAGGCGTTACGCGACGACGACAGCTGGTGCTTCGCCTCGGCGTGGGAGACCACCCCCGAGGGCGGCCACGTGCGCCATCGGGAACCGCTGGATTTCACCGCGGTGCCGCTGCAGACACGGAACTACCGGTAGGGGGACGCATGCGGATCACCATCGAGGCCTGGCGGCAGACCGACACCGGCGCGGACGGCCATTTCGAGACGTACGTCGTCGAGGACGCGACACCGGAGATGTCGCTGCCCGAGGTGCTCGACCGGCTCAACGAGAACCTGGTCGAGGCCGGCGTCGAACCGATCGCCTTCGACTCGGATTGTCGCGAGGGGGTCTGTGGCGCGTGCGGGATGATGGTCAACGGCCGTCCGCACGGCCCCACGCCGAACACCCCGTCGTGCCGTCAGCATCTGCGGCATTTCCCCGACACCGTCACCACCCTGAAGCTGGAACCCTTGCGCGCCAAGTCTTTTCCCGTGATCCGGGATCTCGTGGTGGATCGGGCGGCACTCGACCGGGTGATCGAGGCCGGTGGCCACGTGGCGATCAACGCGGGGCAGGCCGCCGACGCGGACGAGACCCTGACCCCGCACGCGACCAGTGAGCAGTCCCTCGACTACGCGGCCTGCATCGGGTGCGGCGCCTGCGTCGCCGCCTGCCCCAACGGCGCCGCCCACCTGTTCGCCGGCGCGAAGCTGCTGCACCTCGCGGCCACCGCCTACGGACGGGCCGAACGCGGACGCCGCGCCCGGGCGATCACCGGGGCGATGGAACAGGATTTCGGACCGTGCTCCACCTACGGCGAGTGCGCCGACGTCTGCCCGGCCGGCATCGAGCTCAACGCCGTCGCGGCCGTCAACCGGGAGGCGTTGCGGTTCGGTTTCCGCCGCAAGGCCGACTGACCCGACATCCCCGCGGACCGACCCCGATATGTTGGTCAGCGGACCGGCCGCGACACGTCGGCCCGAAGAGCAGACGGCGGGGAGACTTCAGGCAGATGCGGGTCGACGGGCGGGAGATCACCGTTACGGGCAGCCTGCTGCAGCCGTTGACCCGACGCACCAGCGACATCCTGCGCCTCCTGCTCGCCACCACGGTCCTCGCCGTCGTCGTCGCCAGTTCGTTGATCACCCGCAACGACTGGGTGGCGCTGGAGGAGTCCATCTCCGGCATCGTCGGCGTGCTGTCGCCCACGCTGTCGAATCTGGTGTATCTCGCCTACGGTCTCGCGATCCTGGCGCTGCCGTTCGCGATCCTCCTCGGTCTGCTGGCCGCCCGCCAATGGCGGATGCTGGCGGCCTACGGGGCCGCCGCGGTGGTCAGTGTCCTGGCCCTGTCCATCACGGAGAACGGGATCGCCGCCCCGCAGTGGCACATCGACGTCGACGACCAGCTGAATTCTCTGCTGTCGCAGTTCCTCGACGACCCCCGCTGGATCGGGATGCTGGCCGCGGTGCTCACCGTGTCCGGTCCGTGGCTGCCGGCCCGGCAGCGGCGATGGTGGTGGACGCTGCTGTTGGCGTTCGTGCCCATCCACCTGGTGGTCAGTTCGGTGGTCCCGTCCCGCGCGATCCTGGGGCTGTCGACCGGGTGGTTCGTCGGCGCGCTGATCGTCTGGGTGGCCGGCACCCCCGCACTGGTCGTGCCGCTCGACGACGCGGTCCGCACACTGACACGACGCGGCATCGACGTCTCGGCGTTGCGGGTCGTGCGGCCCACCGGTGCCGGTCCGTCGGCGCTCACCCTCTGGGCATACACCGACACCGCACCGGACGCGCCGGTCGTCGGAGACGACCGGCGGCCCCAGGCGGTCATCGACCTGTACGGGCCGTATCAGCGCAGCGGTAACGCGCTGGTGGTGTTCTGGCGAAAGGTGCGCCTGCGCCCGGAGGAGACCCCGCCGATGCAACTCTCGGTGCACCGATCGGTGGAACACCGCGGCCTGATGGCGATCGCGATCGGCGAGCTGGGGCTGGCCAACGCCACGACGATCGCGGTCGCGTCACTGCAGCGCGACTGGTCCATGTACGCCCGCACGTGGACCCGGGGCACCCCGATCGACGATCCCGGCGCGACCGACGGCGCCCGCCACGCCTGGGAGTCCCTCGGAGCCCTGCACGCCGGCGGCATCAGCCACGGCGACCTGCGGGCCTCGGAGATGACGCTCGACGACGACACCGTCCGCTTCGGCGGCTTCAGCTATGCGGAGTTCGGCGCCACCGACGTCTCCCAGGAGGCCGACGTCGCGCAGTTGCTCGCGACGACGACGAACCTGTTCGGCGCGCCGATGGCGGTCGGCGCCGCCATCGGCGTGTTCGACGAGGACACGGTTCTGTCCGCCTCGCGGCGTCTCACCACCTCGGCGCTCCCCCGACGCATCCGCGACTCGTTCGCCGACGACAAGGCGGTGATGAACGCGGCGCGCGACGAGATCCGGTCCCGCACCGGAACCGACGCGATCCCCATCGCGACGGTCACCCGATACTCCCGCGGCCAGATCATCCAGCTCGTCCTGCTGGTCGCCCTGGTCTATGTCGCCTATCCGTTCATCAGCACCGTGCCCGCCTTCTTCAGTGAGCTGGCCACCCTGGACTGGGCGTGGGCGGCGCTCGGTCTCGCGGTCTCGGGACTCACCTACCTCGGTGCCGCGGCCGCCCTGTGGGCCTGCGCCAACGGCCTGGCCGGTTTCCTCAACCTCACGATCATGCAGTTCGCGAACACCTTCGCCGCCACCACCACCCCGGCCGGTGTCGGCGGTCTCGCGCTGAGCACCCGCTTCCTGCAGAAGGCCGGCCTCGGCGGGGTGCGGGCGACGACCGCCGTGGCCCTGCAGCAGAGCGTCCAGGTGATCGTGCACGTGGTGCTGCTGATCATCTTCACCACCTTGGCCGGGGCATCGGCGGATCTGTCGCACTATGTCCCGCCGGCGACCGTCCTCTATCTCGTCGGGGGCATTCTCCTCGGTGTCGTCGGCATCGTCCTGTTCGTGCCGACACTGCGGCACTGGCTCGCGACCGCGGTCCGCCCGAAACTGGCCGAGGTGATGGTCGATCTGCTCGACGTCGCGCGCGAACCCAAACGGCTCGCGATCATCATCCTGGGGTGCACCTCCACCACCCTGGGGGCCGCACTTGCGCTGTGGGCGAGCGTCAACGCCTTCGGCGGGGAGACCTCGTTCATCAGCGTGACGGTGGTGACGATGGTGGGCGGAACACTCGCGTCCGCGGCGCCCACACCGGGCGGGGTCGGCGCGGTGGAGGCCGCGCTGATCGGCGGCCTGGCCGCGTTCGGCGTCCCCTCGGCCATCGCGGTGCCGTCGGTGCTGCTCTACCGCATCCTGACCTGCTGGCTGCCGGTGCTCATCGGCTGGCCGGTGATGCGATGGCTGACCCGCAACAACATGATCTGAGCGGGATCATCTGACGGCCGCGGTCACCACACACCGATCAGCTTCATCCACGCGCCGCCCACGACGGTCCAGATCACGATGAGCACCACGGACATGACGAACCCGATGCGGAACCACTCCGACGTCTTGATGTAGCCCGACCCGTACATCACCGCGGCCGGTCCCGACGAATAGTGCGCGAGGCCACCGAACAGGCTGCCGATGAAACCGAAGACCAGGGCGGCGAACAGGCCCGGTGCCCCGGTGGACACCGCGGCGCCGAGGAAGACCGCATACATCGCGACGATCTGCGCGGTGTTCGACGCGAACAGGTAGTGCACATAGAAGTAGACGAGCGTGAGGATCGCGAACGCGGCGATCCAGGGCAGGCTGTCCACACTGCTCGCGACCTTGTCGCCGATCCAGTCGATGACACCGAGCGCCTTGAGTTGATCGGCCATCGCGACCAGCACACCGAAGAAGACCAGCGTCTGCCACGCACCCTTGTCGCCGACCAGGTTGGACCAGGTGAGGACCCCGGTCACCAACAGGATCGCGATGCCGAGGAAGGCGGTGGCGGTGGCGTCCACGTCGAGCTGATCCGACAGGCACCACAGGAGCAGCAACAGCACGAAGGTGCCCGCCATGATCCATTCGTGCACCGACATCTTCCCCGCCTCGCGGAGCTGGTCGCGGGCCAGCGCCGGCGCCTCCGGGGTCTTCGTCGTCGTCGGCGGATACAGCTTCTGCATCACCCACGGCACCACCACAAGGCTGACCAGGCCGGGCACCAGCGCGGCGAGCGCCCACTTGCCCCAGCTGATGTCGATCCCCTGTTTGGCGGCCGCATCCTGGGCGAGCGGGTTGCCGGCCATGGCGGTGACGAACATCGCCGAGGTCACCACGTTCACCTGCAACGCGGTCAGCAACAGGTACGCGCCCAGTTTCTTGCGAGACTCGTCGGTGTCGGGGCGGGAATCCTCGAGCTCGGACAGGGACCGGATGATCGGGTAGACCACGCCACCCGCACGCGCCGTGTTCGACGGTGTCGCCGGCGCCAGGATCAGATCGGTGACGGCCATGCCGTAGGACAGGCCCAGGCTCGAGCGTCCGATGGCCCGCACGAACACCAGGGCGATCCGCCGCCCTAGCCCGGTGACGATGAAGCCCTGGGCGATGAAGAACGACGCCACGATCAGCCACACGGTCTTGTTCGAGAACCCGGCGAGGGCCTTGTCCATCGGCATCGTCTTGGTGATCATCGCGAGCGCGATCCCGACGAGTGCCACCGACCCGGTCGGCAGCGGCTGCAGGATCAGCCCGAGAATCGTCGCCACGAAGATGCCGAGCATGTGCATCCCGTCCGGCTGTACCCCGTCGGGCGCCGGAAGGAAATAGACGATCACACCGACCACGATCGGGATCGCCGCCTTGTACCAGATGGGGCTGAACAAGCCGCGCCTCGTCGTGGTCATGCGCCACATGATCCACTCCTGACACACCGATCGGCGCAGTGTTCGGCGAATCGTCACGCGGCCGTTGCCATGGGTTTCACCGGCGACGCCGGACCTTACCGAGTAGTAAGGTGTGGCCATGAGCGACGACAGTCCCACCTACGCGCTGCGGCGCCGGCTCCCCGACAACTTCTTCGGCCACGCCGTGTTCTCGCTGGGCATGGTCGCCCGGGTGCCGTACTTCGGGACGGTGCTACCGATCGTGCAGGAGATGCGTCCGGGATTCTGCCGGGTCAGCGCCCCCAACTGGTTCGGCGTGCACAATCATCTCGGCACGTTCCACGCCATCGCGGCGTGCAACCTCGCCGAGGCGGCGATGGGCATGCTCATGGAGGCCACCACCCCGGGCACGCATCGCTGGATCCCGAAGGCGATGAACACCCGCTACCTCGCGAAGGCGACGACGCGGCTGACCGCGCAGGCCCGGCTCGCCGAACCCGTCGACTTCGCGGCCATCGTCGACGGGCATGACGTCGTGGTGGCCGTCAGCGTCCTGGACACCCGCGGCAACGAGGTCGTCCACTGCGACATCACCACCTGGGTGACCCCCGCCGACCCCGTCACGCCGACCGATCAGCCGTAGCAGGCCCGCCAGCCCCGCGTTCGCAGCACGTTGACGTCGCAGTACGTCGCGCGCGGGTAATGCGCACCCATCGTGACGGCCGGATTGGTGCCGCGGGCCTGCGAGGCCATCACGCTGCTCGGGTAGTACGCGCCGGACGGCAGCATCTCCCGGTACACCAGCACGTGCTGCGGCACCACGGTGCTGCCCCACGGAATGATCGTCGCGCCCGGCACGCTCGCCGCGCCCGCCTCGGACGGCGCCGCGACCACATACGTGTAGTAGCCGTCCTTGTCCAGGCGCGTGCGGAAGTCCGCCGTGCAGTGGGTCACCGGGTAGGGCGGGACCCGGTCGTTGGTGCACATCGACCAGTACCGGACGTCTTTGCCCATCCCGTAGCTCGGCGCCTTGCCGCGGATCACCACGACGCGGCCCGGCCGGTACGACACGATCGCACCGAGATAGCGGCCCTCCCCGTTGGCGAGGAGCCCGTCGGTGCTGGCCGGGTTGATGAACCGGGCCTCGGGCGTGGTCGCGGGGAAGGCGGCACTCGCGGCGCCGATCAGCGGCACCGTCACGCCTGCGGTCACCAGACCGCCGAGTACGCCGGAGCTCGCCCAGGAGTTGGCGCACGGCGCCAGGGTGGTCGAGCCGCCGCCGACGTGGAAGGTGACCGTCGGCAGTGGCGCGCCCCCGTTGGGTGAACCGGGATTGTTCGGCACGTATACCCGCTGGATGAGCAGACCCTGAGCGGGTGCGGCGATCTCGTTGCGCGCCGGGTTGGCCCGCCGGTCGTCGCGGATCACCCGCATGGTCCAGCGACGTCCCGGACCCGAGCCCTCCCCCGAGTACGGATTGCGGCTGCCCCGATCCGGGTGGATCTGGGTGTCGTGCAGCCAATGCGTCGCGGTGAAGTCGAAGCCGTAACTGTTGATGGAGAAATACCTCGCGGCCGGATAGGTGCCGTCGAGCTCGATCCAGTCCCCGGATGCCAGGTTGTACGGCTGCACCCAGTAGGTCGCGTTGGTCTCGGGGAAGCCCAGGTTCAGATCGCCCTGATGGGTGCGCATCTGCCACGCGCAGGCCGGGGCCGGCGCGTATCCCTGCGGCGCGGCCTGCGCGGGCGCGGTCAGCACCCCCGCGACGACCACCCCGACGATCAATCCGACCAGGATCCGGAAAAGACGTCCGGAAATCATGCCCATATTCCCTCCTCCGACGACGTGCGTATCGTATGCGCGCACGGGTGCTCCGGCACCGCTTCGGTGGCATTGGCTCGGTGGCATTGGCTCGCAGCCCGATTCGGCCGCGGTGTGCTCGGCCTGCCATCGGTCACGGATCAACCTAGGCTGAAGCGATGACGTCCGGGATCGAGTCCACCGACCCTGACGACCACGGCGGACCGGTTCGTCGGGTCGGTGTGGAAGAAGAGTTCCACCTCGTCGACCTGCAGACCTCGCGCCTGACCACCCGCGCTCCGGAGCTGCTGGAACTCCTGCCGTCGGACGGCGCCTACGTCGAGGAACTCCAGCGGTGCGTCATCGAGTCCAACAGCGGCGTGTTCGACCGGCTCGACGACCTGCGATCCGATCTGCGGGCGAATCGCACCGTCCTGGTGGACGCCGCCCGGCAGTTGGGGATCGGCGTCGTCGCCGCCGGCTCGGTGCCGTTGGCGGTGCCCACCGAGATGCAGGTCACCGAGACACCGCGATATCGGCGGATGCTCGCCGACTATCAGCTGCTGGCCCGTGAGCAGCTGATCTGCGGCACCCAGGTGCACGTCGACGCCACCAGCCGCGACGAGGCCGTCGCCATCGCCGCCCGCCTCGCCCCCTACATCCCGACCCTGCTCGCGCTGTCGGCGAGTTCACCGTTCTGGGCCGACGGCTCCGACACCGGCTACGCGAGCGCCCGCACGCTGGTCTGGCAGCGGTGGCCGACGACCGGCCCGTTCCCCGACGTCCACTCCGCCGCCGAGTACGACGCCGAGATCGACCGCCTGATCAGCAGTGGAGTGATCACCGACCCCGGCATGGTCTACTTCGATGTCCGCCCGTCGGCTCGGGTGTCCACCCTCGAACTCCGAGTCTGCGACAGCTGCCCGTCGGTGGACACCATCACCCTGATCGCGGGGCTCTTCCGCGCCATCGTGATGCGCGAGGCGGCCCGGCTGGCCGATCCCGCAACCCCCACGTCCCCGACGCTGTACCGCGCCGCCATCTGGCAGGCGGCCCGCTCCGGTCTCGAGGGCGACCTCATCGACATCACCAACGCCGGCCCACGCCCGGCCGCCGACATCGTCACCGACCTCGCCACGTTGCTGCGACCGGAACTCGAGGCCGCCGGCGACTGGGACACCGTCACCGAACTGACCGCCGACGCGCTGGCCGCGGGAAGTTCCTCGGCGCGTCAGCGACGTGACCTCCGACGGCGCGGCCGACTGACCGCCGTCGTCGACCGGCTACTGGCCGAGACCGCCGGCACCCTCGCCCTCGAACCGCTACCGCCCGATCCCGGCGGGTCGATGCTCTACGGGTATCACGCCGTCACCGTGCCGGCCGCGGTGTCGTCACCCGACGACGGCGCGTTCGACGAGGCCGTCGACCCTGGCCGCGAGCCGCGCCCCGGCTACGCGAAGATACTCGCTGCCGCAGCCGAACTCGGGGCGATGGAACTGCGTAAGCGGCAGTACCGGATCGAACGGGAACAGAGCATCGACGGCGTCACCTTCAAGGTGACGGGTCAGACGCGCGCCCAGCTGTTTCCGCTCGATGTCCTGCCGCGCTTCATCGGCGCGCGCGACTGGCTCGACGTCAGCGCGGGACTGTGCCAGCGGGCGCACGCCCTCAACGCCTTCCTGGTCGACGTCTACGGCCCGCAGGAGGCGATCCGCGACGGCATCATCCCCATCGAGGCCCTCGACCGCGCGCCAGGCTACCGCGAGACCGGGCGGCTCCCGTCGTGGCAGCGCGTCCGCGCGCACATCAGCGGCACCGATCTGGTGTCCGCCGAACCCGGACGCTTCATGGTGCTCGAGGACAATCTGCGGGTACCCTCCGGCGTCGCCTACGCGATGTCCAACCGCTCGCTGATGACCCAGCTCCTGCCCGAGATCCCGATGCCACCCGAAACCCTCCCGGTCGACGGTGTGCCGGCGATGATCCGGGCCACCATCGCCGCCGCCACCCCGCCGGATGCCCATCCCGACGGGATCGACATCATGCTCAGTTCCGGCTGGCAGGACTCCGCGTGGTTCGAGCACAAGCTCCTGGCCGACGGGGCGGGCCTGCGGCTGGCCACCCCCGAGAATCTGTCGACCACCACCGAGGGTGCCGACACCGGCCGCGTCTGGTTCCACCACGGAAACGAGCGCATCCCGGTCAACACCGCCTATGTGCGGATGGACGAGGACATGCTGCTCTCCTCGACCGGCATCGACGACGTCTCGCTGCGCGCCGGCATCCGGGCCGGGCTGGCCCGCGGCCGCTTCTCGATCGCCAACGCGCTGGGCAACGGTGTCGGCGACGACAAGGCGATCTACTACTACGTCCCGGAGATGATCCGCTACTACCTCGGGCAGGAGCCGCTGCTCGACCAGGTCCCCACCTGGCTGTGTGCCGAACGCCACCAACGCGATCACGTCCTGGCCAACCTCGCGCACCTGGTGGTCAAACCCATTGACGGACTGGGTGGTTCGGGCATTACGATCGGCCCGGAGTGCACCGAGGAACAACTCGAGCAGCGTCGTCAGGATCTGCTCACCCAGCCCGAACGCTACATCGCCCAGGAGGTCGTCGCGCTGTCCACCCATCCCACGTTCGACGGCAACGGTTTCTACGCCCACCACGTCGACCTGCGTGCGTTCGTCCATCTGCGCGACATCGACGGTGAGATCGAGGCCCACGTCGCGCCGGCCGCTCTCACCCGGGTGGCGCCGGCCGGTAGTCTCATCGTCAATTCGTCGCGCGGGGGTGGCGGAAAGGACACGTGGATTCAAGGCGCCGACCCGGCTTCGCCGATCGGCGGGATCCAGGGCGCGGAGGGCATGAACTGACATGTGTGGAATCTGTGGCGAAATCCGTTTCGACGGAACGGCACCCGACGTCGGCGCCGTCGACGCGATGACCTGCGAGATGACCCGGCGCGGCCCCGACGGCTCCGGCGTGTTCGCCAAAGGTGCGGTGGCGCTGGGCCATCGGCGCCTGAAGATCATCGACCTGTCCGAACGGGGCGCGCAGCCGATGATCGACCCCGACCTCGGTCTGGCGCTCGTCTTCAACGGCTGCATCTACAACCATCACGAACTGCGCGCCGAGCTGCAGGCGTCGGGCTACCGGTTCTTCTCCCACGCGGACAGCGAGGTCATCCTCAAGGCCTTCCACCACTGGGGCGTCGACTGCGTCAACCACTTCTACGGCATGTTCGCCTTCGCGATCACCGACACCGACACCGGCACCGTCACCCTCGCGCGCGACCGACTCGGCATCAAACCGCTCTACCTCGCCGAGACCCCCGGCCGGCTCCGTTTCGCGTCGTCGCCGCAGGCACTGCTGCGCGCCGGTGACATCGACACCAGCATCGACCGCATCGCACTGCACCACTACTTCAGTTTTCACGCCGTCGTGCCGGCCCCACACACCATCTACAACGGCATCCGCAAACTGCCGCCGGCCACCGTCGCGACCATCACCCCGGACGGTCGCCGCACCGAGAAACGCTATTGGACACCGGCATTCGAGCCACATCCGGATCGCGCGGACTGGGACGAGAAGCGCTGGCAGCACGAGCTGGTCGATTCGCTGCGCACATCGGTGCGTCGGCGCATGGTCGCCGACGTCCCCGTCGGCGTCCTGCTCTCGGGCGGCATCGACTCGTCGCTCGTCGTCGCCCTGCTGGCCGAACAGGGACAGACCGACCTCGCCACCTTCAGCATCGGATTCGATTCCGCCGGAGGAGAATCCGGTGACGAGTACGCCTACTCGGACCTGATCGCCGACACCTTCGCGACCGACCACCACAAGATCCACATCGGCACCGACCGATTGCTGCCCGCCGTCCCCGACGCCATCGCCGCCATGGGCGAACCAATGGTCAGCCACGACTGCGTGGCCTTCTACCTGCTGTCGGAGGAGGTCAGCAAGTCCATCAAGGTCGTGCAGTCCGGCCAGGGCGCCGACGAGATCCTCGGCGGCTACAGCTGGTATCCGCCGCTGCAACACACGCCGCGCGCCGACACCACCAAGGCGTACGCCGCGGTCTTCTTCGACCGCCCACACTCCGCGATCGGCGAATTACTTTCCCCCGCTTATCATCTCGACGACGACTACGATCCCAGCTGGGAGTTCGCCGCCGCCCACCAGTCGGCGCCCGGTGCACACACCGCCGTGGACGCCGCGCTGCGCCTCGACACCACGATCATGCTTGTCGACGACCCGGTCAAACGTGTCGACACCATGACGATGGCCTGGGGCCTCGAGGCACGCGTGCCGTTCCTCGACCACGAGTTCGTCGAACTCGCCGCCACCTGCCCGCCCGACCTCAAACTCGCCCACGGCGGCAAGGGGGTCCTCAAGGAGGCGAGCCGGTCGCTGCTGCCCGCCGCGGTGATCGACCGGACGAAGGGCTACTTCCCGGTGCCCGGCATCCGGCACCTCGAGGGCGGGGTCCTCGATCTCGTCAACGACGCGCTGCGCTCGCAGTCCGCGGTCGATCGCGGACTGTACCGCCCCGACGCCCTCGACCGATTGTTCGCCGACCCCAACGGCACCCGCACCACCCTGGGTTCCAACGAACTCTGGCAGGTCGCGCTGCTCGAGATGTGGTTGCAGAGCATGGAAGCGCACACCGCACGATGAGCGTCAGCCGTGCCGTCAACGCCGGGGCAGATGCCGCCACGGCGGCCGCGCCGGCGCCGACGCACACCGTGCGGTTCGACGACCGCGGCTGGCACACCTACGGCCCGTCCGTATCACCCGACGGCTCCGCGTTCGCCTACATCATCGACGACGGCACGGGCTATCCCCGTGCGGCGCAACGGTCGCTGTCGCGCGACGGTGTGGGCGAGTTGCGCTGGGTGCGGCTGCGGTCGACCGGCCCGGTGCGCCGGGTGGTCCATTCCACCGACGGCAGATGGCTGGCCGTGGAGATCGCGCCGAGCGGCGGCGAACACCACCAGGTGTGGGTGGTCACCACCGATCCCGACGACGACACCATGCACCGGATCGCCGCCACCCGCCCCGACGGACGTTCCTTCTCCACCGTCTCCCTCGTCGGGTGGGACACCGACTGGGTGCTGATCATCGCCACCGACATCGACGGCACCGCACACGCCCTGCGGGTCCACCCGGGCACCGGCACCACCATCACGCTGGACGTGCGGGTGGGTGGCGCGCTGATCGACTCGTGGAAGGGTGCCACCCTGGTGCGCGTCGGACCGCGCGGCTACCGCGACATGCTGTTGCTGCGCCGCCGGCTCGACGACCCGTCCGACGACGTCGAGATGACCCCACTGTTGCCCAACGATCCCGGCGCGGTCACCGACCAGGGCTACATCCTCGACCAGGGCTTCGACCACCCGTCCCAGGTATTCCTTGCTCCCCCACAGGATTCCGAGCGCGATCTGGACAGCGTGCAGGCCATCGTGGTCAGCGACTTCGACGCCAAGTACCCTCGGATGCTCGGTGTCGAGGTGGGCCGCCACGGCGTGCGATTCCGCGTGCTGGCCCAGCGCGCGGGGGCCGGTCTCGACACGTTCGCCGTCAGCCACAACCAGTCCACCGTCGCGATGCTCTGGAATGTGGACGGCCACAGCGAATTACAGATCCTCACCCTGCCCGATCAAACGCTGCACGACCCGATCCCGCTGCCCGGAAATGTGGTGTCGGATCTGTCGATCAGCGCCGCCGGCACGCTCGTCGCACTGACGGTGTCGAGCCCGCAGCACTCGCCGCTCGTGCACCTGGTGAACACCACGACCGGCGAGGTCACCGCGGTGTCCGACGACGTCGTCGCCGGCGAGGGACCGTCGAGCGGACTGCGCCCGGAACTCGTCGAGTTCTCCGCGCGCGACGGGATGCCGTTGTCCGGCTGGCTGTTCCGTGCGTCGCGTGAACGCGGCACCCCGCCCGGACCGGCACTGCTGTACTTCCACGGCGGCCCCGAGGCACAAACCCGGCCCGACTACCAGTTCTTGTTCGGGCCGCTCGTGGACGCCGGGATCACGGTGTTCGCCCCCAACGTCCGCGGTTCGTCGGGCTACGGTCGGCTGTTCTCCCACGCCGACGACCGTTACGGCCGCTACGCCGGCATCGACGACGCCGCCGATTGCGCCGACTACCTGTGCTCCAACGGCATCGCCGACCCCGATGCCCTGTATGTGTCCGGCCGCTCGTACGGTGGCTACCTCACCCTGGCCTGCCTGACGTTCCACCCGGACCTGTTCGCCGCCGGGATCGCCATCTGCGGCATGAGCGATCTGGAATCGTTCTTCCGCAACACCGAGCCGTGGATCGCGGTGGCCGCCTACACCAAGTACGGGCATCCGGAGTCGGATCGCGAACTGCTGGCAGATCTTTCGCCCATCCACCGGATCAGCGAGGTGCGCGCACCGCTGCTCGTCGTGCACGGCGCCCACGACACCAATGTGCCGGTGAGCGAATCGCAGCAGATGGTCGACGAGTTACGCGCCCTCGGCGCCACCGCCGAGTTGTTGATGTTCGGCGACGAGGGCCATGAGATCGTCAAGCGCCACAATCAGCAACGTCTCACCGAGGCGGTGGCCGGCTGGATCCGCTCGCACCCGTCGAAACCGGTGGCTCCCCGATGAATTCACGGATGACCGACCGGCTGATCGCCCAGCTGGCCCAGACGCGCTCGGAGAGCACCCACGCCAACGTCCTCGAGGAATTGCGGCGTCTCATCCTGTCCGGCGGCGCACCGCCCGGCGCACAGATACCGCCCGGCGAGGTCGCCGACGCCTTCCGGGTCAGTCCGATCCCCGTCCGTGAGGCACTGAAAACCCTTGTCGGCGAGGGTCTCGTGGTGCATCAGCGGAATGCCGGATACCGGGTGAGCCAACTGTCGACCGAGGAACTGCGCGAGATCTACTTCGTGCGTGGCACCCTCGAACAGGCCGCGCTGGCACGCGCGGTCGACCTGATCGACGACGCCGCCCTGGGCCGTGCCCGCGAACATCACGACGAGCTGCTCACCGCCGTCAAGTTCAACGACCGCAAGGCCTTTCACGACACCTCGCGACGGTTCCACACCGAGCTCACCACACCGTGTGCGATGCCCCGCCTGCTGCACATGTTCTCCTCCACCTGGAACCTCACCGAACCGTTCCAGGTGATGCGCGGGGTCAGCGTCGAGGTACAGCAGGCCCTCAACGACGATCACGCCGCCCTTCTCGACGGCTTCGCCGCCCGCGACACCGCCGCCGTCCTCGATGTGGCGCGAGTCCACCACCAGCGACTCGAGAGCGCCATCATCGAATCCGCCGCGGATCTCGACGTGCGGCACGACTGAGCCGAGCGGTCCGACAAGCTCTCCGGTTCCCGGAGAAATATATCTGCCAGTTCATCATCCGGTAACAAACCGTTTCTACGTTTGTCCCATCAGCGTTCCCGATGATGCGCGCGCTGACCCTGCGACACAACATCACCCACGACCTGTCACCCACGACCTGACCGGGAGAACCCACATGTCCGCATCGCCCGACGCGGCCGTCGAAACGCATCACAGCGCCGCCGGAGAAAGCGTCATCAAGCTGGGATACCACCAGCGGCTCACCAACTCCGACCTCGCGCCACTCAAAGAGCAGAAGTGGACCTGGTACAACATCTTCGCCTTCTGGATGTCCGACATCCACAGCGTCGGCGGATATGTCTTCGCCGGCAGCCTGTTCGCCCTCGGCATCGCGGCCTGGCAGGTGCTGGTCGCCCTGCTGGTGGGCATCGTCGCCGTCAACATCCTGTGCAATCTGGTCGCCAAGCCCTCGCAGCTCGCGGGCGTCCCCTACCCGGTCACCACCCGAGTTGCCTTCGGCGTCAAGGGCGCAAACATCCCGGCCATCATCCGCGGCTGCATCGCGGTGGTCTGGTACGGGATCCAGACCTACCTGGCCTCGGTCGCTTTCGTGCTGTTGGCGTTGAAGTTCTGGCCCAGTCTCGAACCGTGGGCCGACGTCGACCAGCACGGATTCCTCGGCCTGAGTCTGCTCGGTTGGGCCGGCTTCATCCTGATGTGGATCCTGCAGGCGTTCGTGTTCTGGAACGGCATGGACACCATCCGCAAGTTCATCGACTTCTGTGGTCCCGCAGTGTATGTCGTGATGATCGCGCTGGCCGCCTACCTGATTGCCAAAGCGGGGTGGAGCAACGTGCACTTCGATCTGTCCGAAGGACCGGGTCTCTCCGGGTGGTCGGCGATCACCCAGATGATCAGCGCCTTCGCCCTGGTCGTCTCCTACTTCTCGGGTCCGATGCTCAACTTCGGCGACTTCTCGCGCTACGGCAAGAGTTTCCATGAGGTCAAGCGCGGCAACTTCTGGGGTCTGCCGGTGAACTTCCTGTTCTTCTCGTTGCTCGTGGTGTGCACGGTCTCCGCCGGCGCGACGGTCATCGGCCACGACGAGGACGGCAAGATCATCACCGATCCGGTGCACATCGTCGACAAGATCGACAACACCACCGCAGCGGTGCTCGGCGTGCTGACCTTCGCCGTCGCGACCATCGGCATCAACATCGTCGCGAACTTCGTCTCGCCCGCCTTCGACTTCTCCAACGTCGCGCCGACCAAGATCTCCTGGCGGACCGGCGGCATGATCGCGGCCGTCGGCTCGGTCCTGATCACCCCGTGGAACCTGTTCAACAACCCGACCGCGATCCACTACACGATGGACACGCTGGGTGCGGTGATCGGACCACTGTTCGGCATCCTGATCATCGACTTCTACGTCATCAAGAAGCAGAAGATCGAGGTCGACGACCTGTTCAGCATGGATGAAGGCAAGACCTACTCGTATCGCAACGGCTGGAATCCGGTCGCGATCGTCTCGGTCATCGTCGCGTCGGTCCTGCCGATCAGCTTCGTGCTGTGGGGCAGCGCCTACCAGGCCAGCTTCACCTGGTTCATGGGCGCGGCGGCCGGCGCCCTGGTCTACTGGCTCGGCATGACCTTCGCGCCGAAGAGCCTCATCTACGCCACCGGCGTGGTCCCGCCGTCGCTGCCGACCGCGAAGGACGGCACCCTGGAGGAGACGGCGCTGTAAGCGCCCGAGCCGACCATGCGGATCTGCGTCATCAACCCCAACACCGCGACGGCGATGACCGACGTCATCGCCGTCGCGGCGCGGGCGGTCGCCCGTCCCGACGCCGAGATCGTCGCGGTCACCTCACCGATGGGGCCCGCGTCGATCGAGAGTCACTACGACGAAGCGCTCGCCGTGCCCGGCCTGCTGCGGGCCATCGCCGACAATCCCGGCTGCGACGGCTACCTGATCGCCTGCTTCGGCGATCCGGGCCTCGACGCGGCACGCGAGATCGCCGAGGCACCCGTACTCGGGATCGCCGAGGCCTCCATGCATGTCGCCGCATCACTCGGTCGTGGCTTCTCCGTCGTCACCACCCTCCACCGCACCATCGGACGTGCCGCCGACCTCGTCGACCACTACGGCTTCGGCCGACAGTGCCGCGGCCTGCATGCCTGCGACATCCCCGTACTCGAACTCGAGACCAACCCGGCCACCGCCGACATCCTCGAAAAGGCCTGCCGTGAAGCCCTTCTCACCGACGGATCGGATGCCGTCGTCCTGGGCTGCGCCGGCATGGCCGATCTGCCCGCGCGGATGAGCGCCGCCATCGGCGCTCCGGTGATCGACGGCGTGGCCGCCGGTGTCGGCATGCTCACCGCCATGGCCGCCATGGGACTGCACACCGGCACCACGTCCGGCGAGTTCGCAACCCCGCCGCCCAAGTCCTACACCGGACTCTTGCGCGACTTCGGCAGCTGACGCCGGGCCGCGGCGCTCCGCCCGACCCACCCCGTGGTCGAGCGGAGCCCGATTGCCGTTTCACTATGGAGTTCTCAAGGTACGTGCACGGTCCCGACGGGGTCGGGTGCGCGAAATGTGCTGTGTTGGAATGTGCTGCGCGTCAGAGGGTTACGCAGGCTTCGTTGGCTGACACCGTCGTTGGCTGACATCGTCATTGACCGAGCCTGCTCATTGACCGACGCTGCTCATTGACTGACCCTGTCCGGCTGACATTGGTGTATCACCGGACGCCGACAAGTCCGGGTGGGCTGCGGTCGTGGAGGGCGGTGGTAACCGGCATGCCTCTATCGACGTCCAGGTCGACGGCACCGACGTCCAATTCGGCGGCCGAATCCGCTCCGCGCAGTCGTCGCCGTGGCCAAAGGGTTGTGAGCCCGGAGTCGCTACACGCGCATGGTGACGTCTCGCGCCGCGACCAAGGTCGAGGCCGCCTGCGGAATCACCGCCAGGCCCAGCACACCCATCGCGACCGTCCACGAGCCGGTGGCGTCGTGCAGCGCGCCGATGACGATCGGGCCCAGTGCCGCAACGACATAGCCGATCGACTGGGCCATCCCCGACACCTGACTGGTCACCGTCGTCGACGGGCTGCGCAACACCATGAAGAGCAGCGCCAGGCTGATCGAGGCACCCGGCCCGACCATGATCATGATCGTCCACAGCGTGACCAGGCTGTCGGTGCAGACGAGTCCGACGAACCCACCGGCGCAGATGGCGAGCACGACCAGGGTGAGGAGTCGCTGGTCGGCAAACCGGACGGCGATGATGGGGATCACCAACGACGCGGTGAGAGCACAGACCTGACCGATCGCGAGCACCGCACCGGCCTGCGCGTCGGTCCGCCCCTCCTCGACCAGGTACGTCGGCAGCCAGGCGCTGAAGGTGTAGAAGATCAACGACTGGGTACCCATGAAGACGGTGATCGCCCAGGCGATCCGGTTGCGCCGCAGCGACGGTGCCACGTGTGCGACGGCAACGCGGTGGACCCGGCGCAGTTGCGGCACCCACACCAGCAGAGCCACGAGAGCCAGCAGCGACCAGCTCAGCAGGGTGAGCCGCCAGTTCCCGCCGAGCGCCCGGTCGATCGGCACCGTGAGCCCGGCGGCGATCGCCGCACCCCCGGACAGCGTCATCGAGTACAGGCCGGTCATCAGACCCGAGCGATGCGCGAAGTCCCGCTTGATCAGCGACGGCAACACCACGTTGCACACCCCGATCGACGCACCCACCAGCGCCGAACCCGCGAACAGCGCACCGTCCCCGGGCACGAACCGCAGCACCATCGCGGCGATCAACACGACCATCGAGACGAACACGGTGCGTTCGATGCCGAATCGGGCGGCCAACCGCGGAGCGAACGGTGCACTCAGACCGAAACACAGCACCGGCAGCGTCGTGAGCAGACCGGCCACCGCACTGCTGAATCCGAGGTCGGCGGTGATGTCGTCGATGAGCGGCGCGACCGACACCACCGGTGGACGCAGATTCGCGGCGACCAACATGATGCCGATCGCCGCGATCACCGCGGCCAGACCGTGCGGGGTGCCGGAATCGGGCCGCGCGGACACGCCGGTGGCCGAGGCGGTCGGGGTGCTCGTGCGCCGTGGGCTCATGACAACCCGCCCGGCACGTGCTCGAGATAGGACGCGACGGCGGTACGTGCGCCGGCCACGTCGCCGGCCGCGATGGCCTCGACCACTGCGGCGTGGCCACCGGGATGGGCTCCTTCGGCGAGTACCGGCTCGAGGATCTCCGCAAACGACCTCTGCATCACCTCGACCACGCTGCCGTACAGCTCGATGAGCAACTGGTTTCCCGACGCGGCGACCAGCGCCGTGTGGAACGCGATGTCGGCGGTCGCATACGCCTCGAGGTCACCCGCGGACAGAGCCGTCTCGGCCTCGCCCAGAAGTCGTCGAAGTTCTCCGACCTCGTCGGCGGTGGCGCGCACGACGGCGGCCGCGACGGCCTCGGTCTCCAGGCCGCGACGCACCTCGAGGAGGTCCTGGCGGTCGGATCGCGGCGCCGATCGCACCATGGCCGCGGCCAGCAGACTCCGGCTGCGGACATACGTGCCGTCGCCGCGACGGGGTGCCAGCATGCCGGCGTGCTCGAGGGCCCGAACCGCTTCCCGAATTGTGTTGCGGCCCACACCGAATTGCCTGACCAGTTCGGGTTCGGCCGGAATCCGGGAGCCGACCGGCCACTCACCACGGCGGATGTGGCCCTGCATGCGATCGACCACGAGTTCACTGGTCCGCGGCGGCGGTGCGATGACGTCAGACACGCAAAGAGCCTAACATCCCATGTTTACGATTACTTCAGCCGCTACCAGTACCCTGTAGTGCGTCGGCGAGCACCGCCGTAACAGCAAGCCGCGAGAGCGGCGTCGAGAATTGTGAGGGACCAGTGGCCGAGAAGCGCCGTACGCCCGTAGTCGACCCACGTCAGGCCGAAAAGCGCCGGTCATTCTGGATGAAGATCGGTGCCGCGGTGGTGTTGGTCCTGCTCATCGCCGGCCTCGGCGTGTGGCTGGTCTCCTCCAACAAGTCCACCGACGTGTCGGGCGACACGGTCACGGTTGCCACCGATAACGCCTTCCGGATCACGACCGCACCGAAGGGCACGACTCCGCCGGTGGTCGTCACGCTCGTCGAGGACTTCCAGTGCCCGGCCTGCCGCGCCTTCGAGTCGCAGTTCGCCGACGCCATCGCAGAGGTACGGGCGAACCCGAAGGTCGCCGTCGACTACCAGCCGATCGCCTTCCTCGACAAGATGTCCACCACCAACTACTCGTCGCGCTCGGCGAACGCCTCGGCATGCGTCGCCCAGGCCACCGCCGGCGACGGCAATTTCGACACCTGGCTGAAGTTTCACAACAACCTCTACGCCCAGCAGCCCGCCGAGGGCAGCGCGGGCCTCACCGACGACCAGCTCAACTCCATCGCCCAGCAGTCGGGCGCCCCGAATCTCTCGAAGTGCATCACCGACGACCAGTTCGGCGGTTGGGTCAAGCAGACCACCCAGCAGGCCCTGGGTTCCGGTGTCGATTCCACGCCGACCGTGAAGATCAACGGCGAGAAGTACGAGCTGACGACACCCGACGCCTTCGTCGCCGCCGTCAACGCCGCAGCCAACAAGTAGGACTCGAGCATGACCGACACACCGACCACCGACGACGTCGTGGCGCCCGCCCCGGCCACGGAGGCCACCGACGACCGCCGACTACCGGCCACCGCCGCCGACCCGAACGAGATCGACACGTCCGGCGACGACGACAACAGCGACACCGGGAGCCTGTTCTCCCTGGTCACGGTGTCACGTGCCACCGGTTTCGCGGTGCTGCTGCTGGGCGCCATCGGCCTGCTCGCCTCGGCCACCCTCACCGTCGAACGCTTCCATCTGCTGACCGAGCCGGGCTACAAACCCAGCTGCAGCATCAACCCGATCATCTCGTGCGGGTCGGTCATGGTCACCAAGCAGGCGGCGATCTTCGGGTTCCCGAATCCGCTGATCGGCATCGCGGCGTTCTCGGTCATCGTCGTCACCGGGGTACTGGCCACCGCCGGCATCTACTTGCCCCGGTGGTATTGGCTCGGGCAGGCCCTGTGCACCGCAGCCGGTTTCGTGATGGTCAACTGGCTGGCATTCCAGTCGGTGTACCGCATCCACGCCCTGTGCCCCTACTGCATGGTGGTGTGGGTGGTCACCGCACCGATCCTCATCCTGTCCATCAACCGCGTCATCCGCGGCACCGATCGCGGCCGGGAGATCCGCTCGTGGCTGTGGGTGCTGCTGCCGGTCTGGTACGCCGTGGTGATCGTCGCGATCGGCGTGCAGTTCTGGGATTACTGGTCGACGCTGATCTGACCGCCTACGCCGTCATGTCCAGCGCGGCGACGACCTTGGTCGGCTCGATCCACACCGCGAGCTCCCCCGGCACGCCGTTGCGGGCCCCGAACTCCTCGGCCCGATCGGCACCCATGTAGCGGCCACCGCACAGCGTGGCGATCCGCCTGACCTCGTCCGGCTCGTCACTCGTCACCGCGCGGCCCTGGATCTGCACGAACGCATACGGCGGTTCGGGTAGGTCGACCGACAGCACCACCCGGGGGTCGCGGACCATGGCACGGGCCTTGGCGGTGTCGGCGCCGGTGTTGAAGGCGACGCGATCGCCGTCGAGCACGAACCAGATCGGCACCGCCAGCGGTCGGCCGTCGGCGGCGAGGTAGCCGAGATGGCCGGTCTTGGTGCCGCTGCCGAGGAACTCGCGGATCGCCGGGTCGTTCAGTGATGCTGTCATGGCTTCACGATGCCACGGTTCTCTCCCCTGACCGACGTTCGAGCGCGGCTGCCGTCACGCGATGAGCGCGTCCCCGATCCGGCACGCGACCATCATGATCGTGGCGTGCGGCCCGCTGCGTCCGGCGGTGGGGAGGATCGAGCCGTCGACGATGCGCAGGCCACGGATACCGTGCACGCCGCCGAGCCAGTCGGTCCGCTCCCCCATCGGCATGGTCCCCCAGGCGTGTTGGGCGTTGCGCAGGACCGGGTCGACGGCGATCGTGCCGGCGTCGACGAGCCCGGCGAAGTCCGGCGAGCGCAGCATCGTCACCACATCGTCGATACCCGCGGCCACCCGCTGCGCCTCGCCCGGGTCCCCCGGCCCGAGATCCACGGCCGCGTCGCGGCCGGCGAGACGCACGGTCCCCGGCGCACCCGGCCGCATCGCCGCCACCCCGATCGCCGGCCCCACGGGTGGTACGCCGTCGATGTAGTCAGCCATGTCCGAGCTGTAGCAGCGGATCTCGAGCTCGTCGGGGGTGTGCACCACGGTCTGTAGCAGCGGCACCGACGGCTGCGGCGGACCGAGACCCCCATGGTGCACGAGGACCTCGCGATGCTCGTGCAGCGTGAGCTCTCCCTCGGGGGCGACGGCGAGGCCGGAGCGCAGCAGGATCGCCGCGGTGCCGAGCGTGCCCGCACACAGGATCACCTCGCCGGCCGCGACGACGTCGTCCCCCGCCCGCACCCCGGACACGTCCCGGCCCCGGGAAACCACCACGTCGACATCGGTGTCGGCGCACACGGTCAGGTTGTCGCGCGTCGACGCCGGACGCAGATAGGCCTCCCCGGCCGTCCTGCGCAGGCTGCCGATCCGGTTGGCGCGCACCCGGTTCACCCCGACGGTCGGCCAGGGCTCGTCGAGGGGACGGGCTCCGAGGCGTCCGGTCCACCAGGATTCGAACCGACGGCACCGCTCGGTCAGCTCGTCGTCGGCGAACACCGAGACCTCCATGGTGGCGTCGAGTTCGTCGTAGCGTGCGGCGATGTCGGCGAGCTCCCAGCCGGTCGGCCATCCGGCGAAATCGTCGGCGTGCCACCGCAGGAAGTATCCGCCGTTGACCACCGACGATCCCCCGAGACCCCGCCCGCGGATCACCGCGAGACCCGACGCCTCCGGATGCCGCACCGCGTGGTCGGATCCGTCGGCGATCGGCAGGCGGCGCAGGTCCCGAACGCGGTCCGACGGCCACTCCGCCGGCCCGGGTTCGCACAGCAGCACCGAGCGGTCGGGATCGCGGGACAGGCGTTCGGCGAGCACGCACCCCGCACTGCCCGCCCCGACGATCACCACGTCGGCCGACGCCGGTACCGCACGGCGCGTCATGGCTACCTGGTCAGCACCGGGCGCAGGGCGCCGAAGTCGCGATGCTCGATCGCGCCCTGCCAGAGGCCGGCGCCGTAGGCGAGGTCGTCGAGTCGTCGGAACAGGGTGAAGGCGAACGGCCCGAGCGCGGGGGCGACCGACGGTTCGGCCAGCACGTGACGCACCCACGCGACGACGCCCTCGGCCACCGCCACCTGGATCGCGAGATTTCGGAATCGGCCGGACACGACGGCGAGGATGACCGCGACCGGCCAGTAGTGTCGGCAGATGGCCCCTGCCGCCTGCAGCATCCCGAACCCGACCGCGCGGGTCGACATCGCCGTCGCCACCATCGGCGCCCCCGGCAGTTCGCCGAGTCGTCCGCGCAACCGCAGCGAGATCTGCAGCACGATGATCATCGCGATCGCCAGCCCGATCCGGGTGCGGGTGAGCAACGCGATCACCGCAGCCGCCATCGGGATCGACATCACGACGGGAGCGGCGAATCCACCGTGCCGATCGGCCAGATAGGCGGCGCCGGTGCCGTAGTAGCGGCGCCGATCGAGCACGGACCACAGATCCGTGCGGTGATCGTGGGCGACCTCGGCGACCGGGTCGTAGCGGATCCGCCACCCCGCATTGTGGGTGCGCCAGCACAGGTCCACATCCTCGGCGACCCGCAGCGACTCGTCGAACCCGCTGAACGAACTGCGCCGCACCACCATCGCCGCGCTCGGCACGTACGGGGTCGGGGTGCCGGGCACCACCGCACACTCGGTGGGTCCCATGTCCAGCGAGGAGTATCCGTTCTCGTACCGCTCGGCCATCCCGACACCGCGACCGCCTCGGCTGCGCCCGACGATCCGTGGCGCGACGATCGCCACCGACGGGTCCGAGAAGTGGGCGAGGAGCATGGTGAGCCAGTCGGCGGGCGGGACGACGTCGGAGTCGAGGAACGCGACGAACTCGGTGGTCGCGGCCGCCGCACCGGCGTTGCGTGCCGCCGACGGCCCGCGGTTCTCGTCGAACCGGATCACCCGAACCCCGTCGCCGGCGGCGGTGATCGGTTGCACCGACGCGTCGTCGACGACGATGACCGGGGAGGTGCCGGCGACGGCGGCGAGCAGCCGGTCGACGCCTGCCTGGTTGCCGCGGACCGGTACCACGATGGTCACCTCGTCGGGTCTGGGGCCGAACATGGGTCGCGGGTGGGCGATACCCGAATCCAGCAGCCGACGGGCCAAGGCCCGGGTCGCGGTGTCGCACACCTCGATTCGACCGTCGCTGGAGGTCATGCCGAGTGCCGCGTCGGAGAGTCGCAGCATTCGGGTGGGCGAGCCGCCGACAAGGTAGCGGAGGTCGCGGTGCCGCGCGCAGCGCAGGTCGATCTGCACCTGGAAACCATCCGGCAGGTGGGTGTCGACCTCTGCGGTCTCGTCGGGCTCCGCGTCGAGGGCGGTCATCGCAGCCGGCCCGTCTCGTCGACGGCCCACGCCGACACGGCGTCGCGCAGACCCGTCACCAGATCGTCGACGACGGCGGCACCGTGATCCGCGGTGGCCGCCGTGGGGTCGCCGAGCACACCGTTGGCGCTCACCGCGGCCACTCCGCCGTCGCGCATCTGGCCCAACAGCGTGGCGATCGGCGCGACATTGCCCACCTCGACCTCCGTGTGCCGCACATCGTCGGGCGAAAAGTGCAGCAGGACAGATGTTTCGGTAGTGCCGGCGTGGGCGTCGGCACCCGGCACGGCGCACGGGAACCAGGCGGCTTCACGCCCTTCGTAGCGGAGTCGCCGCACCGCGGAGACCAGCGTGGAGCCGTTGCCGCCGTGACCGTTGACAAACACCAGGCGGTCGGCCCAGCGGCAGGCGCTGCGCCCGTACTCCAGCAGCATCAGGTGCAAGGCGTCATGACCGAGGGAGATCGTGCCGGCGAATCCCTCGTGTTCACCACTGGCGCCGTAGTTCAGGCCCGGCGCGCTCAGCACGGCGACGTCGTCGGCGGCGGCACCTCGTGGCGCCGACCCCCCCACGTCATCGGCCCAGAGTTGCGCGGCGCGCGTTGCCACGATCGTCGCGATCCGACTGTCGGTGTCGAGGGGTAGATGGGGGCCGTGCTGCTCGGTGGCGCCCAGCGGGACGAGGAGGGTGACCGAAAGATCCGACACTTCCGGCCAACACAGTTGTCCCAGCACCGCCCGACGTGTCATTCGGTCAACTCTAGCGATGCATCCGATGCCTGTTAACCGCTCACGAGGTTTTCGTCGACCGGATCGGACCCTCGACCGACCGACGCGCCGCCCGCCTGTCCGAGCGATCGATCGGTTGTGTAATGCTGGTCGCACACACGTGATGCCCGACACACGGGCGGCGACGCATCGGGAGGATCTCCATGACGAGTCAGAGCAGCGGAAAGAACGGTCCGCTCAGTGCAATCCGCGTGATCGAGTTCGCCGGGATCGGACCCGGGCCGCATGCCGCGATGATGCTCGCCGATCTCGGTGCGGACGTCATCCGGGTCCAGCGCGCCGGATCCCTACCGGCGGAGGGACGCAACGCCGACGCCCTGTTGCGCGGCCGGCGCGTCGTCGAGGCCAACCTGAAAGACCCGGCGGACCGCGAGGAGATCCTGCGGCTGGTCGGCAAGGCCGACGTCGTCCTCGAGGGATTCCGGCCGGGCGTGATGGAGCGTCTGGGCCTCGGTCCCGACGACCTCGCCGCCGTGAACGCCGGGCTGGTCTACGGGCGGATGACCGGGTGGGGGCAGGAGGGGCCGCGCGCCGACCGCGCCGGCCACGACATCAACTACATCTCCCTGACCGGCATGCTGCATGCGATCGGCCGCAAGGACGATCGCCCGGTACCACCGCTGAACCTGGCCGGTGATTTCGGCGGCGGGTCGATGTTCCTGGTGATGGGTGTGCTCGCCGCACTGCTGGAACGGCAGACGTCCGGCCGCGGACAGGTCGTCGAC
Source organism: Gordonia sp. NPDC003424 (assembly GCF_053588655.1). NCBI lineage: Bacteria > Bacillati > Actinomycetota > Actinomycetes > Mycobacteriales > Gordoniaceae > Gordonia > Gordonia sp. NPDC003424. Next base: position 90,034 of record NZ_JBSFQJ010000015.1, on the reverse strand, counting down.
GCGGCCATGGTGGACGGCGCTTCGGTTCTCGGACAGATGATGTGGGCGTTCCGGGGCACCGGGCTGTGGAGCGACGAACGCGGCGTCAACATGCTCGACACCGGCGCCCCGTACTACGAGGTGTACGAGACCTCCGACGGCAAGTACATGGCCGTGGGTGCCATCGAACCGCAGTTCTACGCCGAGCTCCTGACCGGGCTCGGGCTGGCCGACGCGGATCTGCCGGCGCAGAACGACTTCGCGAACTGGCCGAAACTGAAGCAGATCTTCACCGAGACCTTCGCGTCGCGCACCCGCGACGAATGGACCAAGATCTTCGACGGCACCGACGCGTGCACCTCCCCGGTGCTCACCTTCGCCGAGGCGCCGTCGGATCCGCACATGGCTGCCCGCGCCAACCTCGTCGAGATCGACGGCGTGACGCAGGCCCAAGTGGCGCCACGGTTTTCACGGACCAACCCCGAAACGCCCACCGGCCCGACGCGCACCGCAACCCCCGCCGCCGAGGTCTGGCAGGACTGAGCCTCGCCGGCCGGGCGATCGGTCAGACCTTGGAATTGCCCATGTCGATCGGGAACTCGGCGGCGGTGACGGCCTTCGCGCCGTCGGAGGCCAGATAGAGGACGACGTCGGAGATCTCGTCGAGCCCGGCCACCGGGTGATAGTTGAGGATCGACGTGAGATGCGGTCTCACCCAGGGCATATCGAAGATGCGGTGTGCCTCGGTGTCGGCGACACCCATCGGGGTGTCGACCGCGTACGGATGCACGCTGTTGACCCGAATCCGATAGTGCCCCAGCTCTTTTGCCGCGGTCTGGGTCAGCCCGCGCAACCCGAACTTCGACGCCGAGTACGACGCCTGCAGCGGCATCGCCTTCAGCCCGGCGACGGAGCTGATTACGGTGATCGAGCCGCCGTTGCCGGCCTCGATCATCGTCGGGATGGTGGCGCGCAACGTCTTCCAGGTGCCGACGAGATTGGTGTCGATGACGTCGGTGAACTGCTCCTCGGTGAGCTCCCAGGTGGTGCCCCAGGTGAGGATGCCGGCATTGGCGACGACGTGGTCGAGCCCACCGAACTGCTCGACACCGTCGGCGACCAACTGCTCCTGGAACGCCAGGTCTCGCGTATCACCTTGGCGGGCAAGGATCTTGCCACCCGCCTCCTCGACGAGCCGCACCGTCTCGGCGAGGTCGTCGGCGGTCGCGGCCGGATAGGTGGTGTGCTCGGCCACCGGCCCGGCGATGTCGAGGCCGATGATCGATGCACCCTCGCCCGCGAATCGCAGCGCATGGTTGCGCCCCTGCCCACGCGCGAGCCCCGTGATGTAGACGACCGAGCCGTCGAACGTTCCCATGCCGAAACTGTAACACGTTCTACTTCCGCAAAGGTCCCCCAAACGCCACCCGCCCAAGCGTCATGGCGCGCCCGTCCCGTGACGGGGGCGTTTCGTGTCGAGTGGGCGCCGGTTTGCGTTGAGTGGGCGCCGGTTTACGTTGGGTGGGCACACGTGCGTCAGGCACGCGCCCACTCAACGAAAACCGACGCCCACTCGACGTTCGTAGTGATGGCGTTGCGGTTCAGATCGCGCCGAAGGAGCGCTCGAAACCTTCCGGGATGATCAGGTCGTCGCGCGAGAGTTCGTGAACACTCTTGTGGCCCAGGCCCATCACGACACCGTCGAGACCCATGCGCAGCAGGTCGAGGACGTTCTCGACGCCGGTCTGCCCATTGGCGGCCAGGCCCCACAGGTAGGCGCGGCCGATCATCACGGCGCGGGCACCGAGCGCGACCGCCTTGGCGACGTCGCTGCCGCGGCGGATTCCGCCGTCGAGCAGCACCTCGATCTGGTCGCCGACGGCGTCGGCGATGCCCGGCAGGAGGCGGATGGTGGCGGGCGTGCCGTCGAGGTTGTTGCCGCCGTGGTTGGACACCGACAGCGCGGTGGCACCGATGTCGACGGCACGCTTGGCGTCGTCGAGGCGGGTGATGCCCTTGACCATGAACGGTCCGCCCCACAGCTCACGCAGCCACTTGAGGTCGTCCCACGTGGGCGGCGGGGTGTTCATCCACTCGTAGTAGGCGCCGAAGAACGTCGGCCCCTCCTGGTTCTTGTCCGCCGGCAGGTTCGGCGCGGTGAGGTCGGGGATGACGACCTTGCCGCCCTTGACCCAGTCCATCGCGTACCGCGGTTTCACCGCGATCTCGGGCGCGAGTCGCAGCAGCGCCTTGAAGTTCACCTTCTCCGGGATCTCCGGGCTGCCCCAGTCGCGCCCGATGTTGAACACCCAGTCGGTGGTGACGATGAGGCCCTTGGCACCGGCCGCACGCGCGCGCTCGACGCGGGCGGCGATGTCGTCGCGACTGCCGAGCCAATAGATCTGGAAGAAGATCTTGTCGTTGACCTCGGTGACCTCTTCGATCGGGTGCGAGGCGAAGCTCGAGAGCCCCATCGCCGTCCCGCGGGCGGCGGCGGCCCGCGCGACGGCGACCTCACCGTCGGGGTCGACCGCCTGCACACCGGTCGGCGAGATCATCACCGGGAACGAGATGTCCTGCCCCATGACCGTGGTGGCGAGTTCGCGTTCGGCCTGCGCACCGACCACATGGGGTGTCCAGCCGATCTCGCCGAACGCATCGGTGTTGTCGTGCACGGTGATTCCGCCCTGCGTACCGGCGACCAGCGACGAGTACACCGATTTCGGCAACCGCTTCTTGGCGCGGCGCTGCGCCTCGGCGACGGTCTCGAACCAGGGGTTACGGGCCCAGGGGTTCTCCATTGTTCTTCACCTATCTATTTCATTTCAGGCATTGCACAGCACGGGCCCGTCCGGCCACCTTCGGTGGCCGAACGCGTGCCCGGGCCGAGCATTTCCTCGCGGGTTATCGGTTCACGGCGTGAACCCGGCGAGCGGGTTCTCGTCGCAGCTCTTGGACGGTGGCGCTCCCACGGGCAGGAGGTCGTCGCCATCGGGGCGTCGGGTCATCAGGGTCAGCGGGGTGCCACGCGAATGATCCTTGTTCGCAGTCGGTTTGGTCCGTTCACCGGCGAGCAGTTGTTCGCCATAGCCCTGTACGCACTCCGGGTCGGGTCCGGCCAGCGGCAGACCGGTGAAGAACTTCGCGGCCATGCAGCCGCCACGGCACGCGTCGAAGTGGGCACAGCGGGTGCAGGCCCCGGCGTTCTGCGGCTCGCGCAGCTCGGTGAACAGGTCCGAGCGCTGCCAGATCTGCTGAAAGCCACCGTCGGAGAGGATGTTTCCGGCGAGGAAGTTCTCGTGGATGGCGAACGGACAGGCGTAGACGTCGCCCACCGGGTCGATCAGGCAGACCACGCGCCCGGCGCCGCACAGGTTCAGTCCGGGCAGGGCGCCGGCGCCACCGGAGCCCCCGAAGGCCGACAGGTGGAAGAACGAGTCGCCGGTCAGCACCCGATCACCGTGTGCGACAAGCCAGTTGTACAGGTCGCGCTGTTGCTCGGGCAGCGGATGCAGGTCGTCCCAGACGTCGGCGCCGCGGCCCGACGGACGGAGGCGGGTGATCCGCAGGGTGGCGTTGTAGCGGTCGGCGAGAGCCTTGAACTCGTCGAGCTGCGCGACGTTCTGCCGGGTCATCACCACGCTGATCTTGGCATCGGAGAAGCCCGCCTCGTGCAGGTTCTCCAGTGCGCGTACGGCCATGTCGAACGAACCGGGACCGCGCACCGCGTCGTTCACCTCCGCGGTCGCGCCGTCGAGGGAGATCTGCACGTCGACGTAGTCGGAGGCGGCCAACCGCGCGGCGACCTTCTTGTCGATCCGTAATCCGTTGGTGGAGAACTTGACTCCCACCTGATGACTCGTCGCGTAGTCGACCAGCTCCCAGAAGTCGGGCCGGACCGTGGGTTCGCCGCCACCGATGTTCACGTAGAACACCTGCATGCGCTGCAGTTCGTCGATGATCGCCTTGCACTGCTCGGTGGACAGCTCACGCGGGTCGCGCTTGCCCGACGACGAAAGACAGTGCACACACGCCAGATTGCAGGCGTAGGTCAGCTCCCAGGTCAGGCAGATCGGGGCGTCGAGACCCTTCTCGAACTGGTCGACCAGCCGACCCACCTTCGGCGGCGCCGCCGCTGCGGGCGCACTGGTGGCCAGAATCGGTGCGGCGGGGGGCTTTTCAAGCGTGGTCATCTATGACTCCTCGGGGCTGGTCGAGTCGGGAAAGAGGCATGCGGGCGGAAAGAAGGTGCGCCGCCGGCTCAGGCGGCGTCGCGGCGGATGATCATTCCCGAATCGGCAAGTGCGGCAAGCGCCTGCAGATAGAGCGGACGATCCGCGGTCCCGATCCCGACCGCGGACAACGCGTCGTCGGCGGTGTCGTGATCGCCCAGCGACTGCACGATCCCGACGACGGTCAAGTTCTTGAGGAACGACAGCTTCCGCGTGCCGAAGTGGTACAGCAGCGCTCCGAACGGCTCCGGGCGCAGCGCCACTTTGGGATTCAGTGTCCATGCGGCGCTGGTGTCAAAGGCGGCGGTCGCATCAGATCCGGTTGATCGCCGGGGTCCGGCGGCCGCGTCCACGCGGCCGCCGGACACCGGACTCGACGTCGGGGTCGACATCAGTAGACCCCGCACATCCCGTCGATCGACACCTCTTCGACAAGAGACTCGCCCACGAGCTCGTTCTCCTGCATGGACGCGGCAGTCTGATCGGCCATGATCCAACCTCCAATTTCTGTAGTGATGTGGATCACCGAATACTATAATGGCACCCGGTGCAGAAAAACACCCCAGAACCAAAACTAGCCGGACGGACAGGTGAGATGAGGTCGTCGGAACAGGCTCGGCAGCGTGGCCGCGCCGCACAGCCGGGTCGCCGCCCGCTCACGTCGCGCGCCCGGATCAGCACCGTCGCGATCGATCTGTTCACCTCGCGCGGCTTCGACGAGACCAGCGTCGACGACGTGGCCGACGCGGTCGGGATCGCGCGGCGCACACTGTTCCGCTACTACCCGTCGAAGAACGCGATCGCGTGGGGCGACTTCGACGAGCACCTCGACGACATGCGGGCCCTGCTCGCCGGCATCCCCGACGACCTGCCGATGTCGGAGGCGCTGCGCCAAGCCCTGGTGTCGTTCAACGACGTGCCCTCCGACGAGTTGGCCGGTCACCGCAGACGGATGTCGTTGCTGCTGGGAGTCCCTGCGCTGCAAGCACACTCGATGCTGATGTACGCCGACTGGCGCGAGGTCATCGCCGAGTTCTGCGCGCACCGTCTCGGCCTCGGCAGGCATGACCACATCCCACAGACCATCGCCTGGCTGTGCCTGGGCACCGCGCTGGCAGCCTACGAGCAGTGGCTGGCCGATCCGTCCGCCGACCTCGAGGCCCTCATCGACGCCGGGAGCCGTACCCTGGCCCACGGAGTCGACGCGCTGTCGTGATCGCGCGCCGATGCGATACCCTCGACTAGAACGTGTTCTAGTTTTCCTGACGGGAGAGGTGGGCAGATGGCCGAGTTGACGCCGCACGGCTCGCGCAGTGTGATCCTGACGGTCGCGGAGGTCATCGACGAGACCCGCGACGCGCGGTCGGTGGTGTTCGAGATTCCCGACACCCAGCGCGAACACTTTACCGACTACAAGCCCGGCCAGTTCCTCACCCTGCGCATCCCCAGCGACCGCACCGGATCGGTGGCTCGCTGCTATTCGCTTGCGTCGTCGGCGCGCACCGACGCGCAGCCCAAGGTCACCGTGAAGCGCACCGTCGACGGATACGGATCGAACTGGGTGTGCGACAACCTCGTCGCGGGCGCGCAGATCGAGGTGCTGCCGCCGTCCGGGGTGTTCACGCCCAAAGACCTCGACACCCCGCTGCTGCTGATCGCGGCCGGTTCGGGTGTCACGCCGGTGATGTCGATCCTCAAGGCGGCCCTGCACACCGGGAGCGCACCGATCACCTTCTTCTACGCCAACCGCGACGTCGACGACGTGATCTTCGCCGCCGAGCTCGCCGAACTCCAAGCGGCGCACGCCGATCGGCTCACCCTGATCCACTGGCTGGAGTCCTTGCAGGGATTGCCGAACGACCAGGTGCTGGCCACCACGTTCCGGGCGTTCGCCGATCACACCGCCTACCTGTGCGGTCCCGGACCGTTCATGGATGCCGTCCACAAAGGTCTTGCGGGAGCGAACTTCCCGCATCACAAGGTGCACACCGAGGTGTACAACTCGCTGTCCGGCGATCCGTTCGCCGATGTGGCGCTCGCCGAGGTCAGCGCCGAGGAGGACGCCGGCGCCGCCAGCGTCGACGTGGATCTCGACGGCGAGACCCACACGCTGCGGTGGCCGCGTTCGCGGTCGTTGATCGACGTGATGCTCGCGGCCGGCCTCGACGCCCCCTATTCGTGCCAGGAAGGCGAATGCGGTTCCTGCGCATGCACCCTCACCGAGGGTACGGTCGAGATGGATAACACCGGCGCGCTCGATCCCGAGGACATCGCCGACGGCTACATCCTCGGCTGCCAGGCGCATCCGACGTCGGATGTGCTCAAGATCGAGTTCTGAGCGATCGGGCGCAGCGCCGGGAACCGTCGACAAGGAGAACCATGAGTTCAGACCGATTCGCACCCCAGAAACTCGCCCGCGGCCTCGCGGTGATGCTGTTGTCCATCGGCACACTGCATTTCGTCGCACCCAAGCCGTTCGACGAGATCATCCCGGAGGAGATCCCGGCCGATCCTCGCACGCTGACCTATGCGTCCGGGGCGGCCGAACTCGCGATCGGTGCCGGTCTGCTCGCGCCGAGGACGCGTCGCGCGTCGGGGGCTCTCGCCGCGGCGCTGTTCGTCGCGGTCTATCCGGCGAACATCAACATGGTGCGGCTGTGGTGGGGCAAGGGCACCGCCGCCCGCGTCGTCGCGATAGGCCGCCTGCCGTTCCAGTTCCCGATGATCTGGGCGGCCCTGAAAGTGGCCCGCGCACAGCCCTGACCGGCAACCGGCCACCCAACGACCGTCCGGTGCGTTCTTCCCCCCGAACTCTGTTCCTCCCCCACGTGCTTGTGGGGGAGGAACACATTTCGGGGGGAAGAACTCTCGACCCTCACCGCAACGCCCGAAAGTGCGCGCGCTGCTCGGCATCGAGGTGCTCGACGGCGTACGACAGCGCCGTGCGCCCCATCTCGGCCGCGTGTTCCTCGAGAAACCCCAGCAGCAGCTCCCGATCCACCCGCTTGCCCATCTCCCGCAACATCCAGCCGCTCGCCTTCTGTATGAGGTCGCGGCGGTCGTCGAGAACCAGCGGCACCACTTCAAGCGTCGGGTCCGCATCGCCGTGACCGAGGAAGGCGAACGTGCCGATGATGCCCACCCGGCGCCGCCAGAGGTCGGGCTCCCGGGCCAACTCCAGCAGCATCCCGTGATCGCCACCGCCCCAGAGCCATTCGCCCAGAATCGCACCGGCCGAGGTGTCCACCAGATCCCAGTTGTTGACCCGCCCGGCGCGGACGGCGGCCAGATACCGTTCGACCCAGTCCGCTCGCCGCGCCGGTCCGGCCCGCTCGAACTCCCCGCGTAACAGCAACAACGCGGTGGGCCGGTGCTCGTGCACGGGCGAGGCGAGCAAGGAGTCGATCGTCTCCGCGTCGACCCCGCGAAACCGCTTGGCCACCTTCCGTTGCGCGGGCACCGTCACCCCGATGAACTCGTCACCTTCGCCGTACTCACCGGGGCCGGTCTTGAAGAACCGGGCCGAGCCCACAGCACGGTCGGGGTCGGCCACCTCGGCGAGTGCCGCGACGATCTCCTCGGCCGCCGTCGTGCCCACCGATCAGCCCAGAACCTCGGAAATCGGTGTGGGCGTGAGCAGTTTGGCGCGGGTCTTCATCACGGCGCCCACCTTGCCGGCGCCGACGACGCCGGTGAGGATGCCGTCGCGGCTGAAGTAGGCGAGGAACTTGGTGCCGTCGTCGTCGACGAGATGGACATCGTCGCTTCCCCGCGGACTCCCGAGCACCTGGATCTTGAGGCCGTACTGGTCGCTCCAGACGTACGGTGCGGTGGCCGGGATCATGTTGTCGCTGCCGGCGATGCGGTGGCCGAGCACGGTCGCCTGCTCGACGGTGTGGGTCCAGTGCTCGACGCGGCGGTACGAGCCGTCTTCGTTGCGCCAGTTGGACACGTCGCCGAGCGCGTAGACGTCGGGGGCCGAGGTCGCGCCCCGCTCGTCGCAGGCGATGCCGCCGCCGGATTCGCGTGGGGCGAACTCGATTCCGGAGCCGTCGAGGTAGTCGGTCACCGGGATCGAGCCGATGCCGACCACCACGAGGTCGGCGGCGACCTCGTTGCCGTCGGACAGCCGCACGCCGCGGACCCGCGAACCCTCGGTGAGCACCTCGTCGACGCCGACGCCGGTGCGGACGTCGACGCCCCGCTCCTTGTGCATCCGGGCGACCAGCGCGCCGATCTGCTCGCCGAGCGCCACCGCGAGCGGCGTCGGTGCGGGCTCGACGATGGTCACCGCCAGACCGCGGGTGGTCAGCGATGCGGCCACCTCACAGCCGATGAACCCGGCCCCGACGACCACGGCGCTCGACGCCCTCTCCGCGTCGGCACGCAGCGCGAGAGCGTCGTCGACGGTGCGCAGCACGTGCACCCCGGCAATGCCGTCGGTCTCCGGCAGTGAACGCGGGAGCAGGCCGGTGGCCAGGATGAGGGTGTCGTAGCGCAGGGTTTCGCTGTGCGCCGGATCGTCGATCCGTTCGATGGTGACCGTGTGATCGTCGGGGGATACGGCACTGACCCGTTCACCGGTGCGCAGTTCGACGGACGCCTCGGTGAAGTAGTCGGCCGGTTTGAGGTCGACCCGGTCGTTCTCCCCGAGCAGCACCGACTTCGACAGCGGTGGACGGTCGTACGGCGGATGCGTTTCCGCGCCGATCAGCGTGATCGGTCCGGTGAAGTCGTTGGCTCGCAACGACTCGGCCACCCGGATGCCACCGAGGCCGGCACCCACGATGACCACGCCCGCGCCTGATCCACCCATCCCCACTCCTTCGCTCGTCCCCTATCGCGTGACGTCGCCGACGGCACCGAGTGCGGCCAGACGCCAATTCCCATCGACATTACGCATGCGTGCCCATCGCGCGATAGGTGTGCGGTTGGCTCCACCGGAACCGGTCCCCGCCACCCCCGGGATGCTGATGTTCTGATCGGCGAAAACCAGCACCTCGGCCCGATCGCCGCCGAAGGCGTGGACCCCGACGCCCTGCATCTGCACCGTCATGCTCGCACCGGTCTCGACAGCGGCCGGCAGGACGACATCGGGGCCCTCGGTGCGGTACCGCAGCAGTAGCGGACCGGTGAGATGCGCGGCCACCGCCGTGCGCGCTGCGGCGTCGTCGCCGGGCGAGAAGGTCATCAGCGCGGTCACCGCGTCACTCGTCGCGGTCAGCACCGCACGGCGCTCGGCATCGTCGGGAATCGGTTGGGCCCGGCGGATACCCAGCACCGCCACCACCGTGACGAGCACCGCCACCAGCGTGACCGCGGCCGCCGCGGCCGTCCACCGACGACGTGTCCGGGGGGTGAGGGTTCGCGACCGGCGCCGAGCCGGGTTGCCGGTCATGCGAGTCCCGCCTGCGACATGCGCCATCCCTGGTCCGTGCGGGTCATCGTGACCTCGACGGTGATCCGGCCGGCGTCGGCGCCGCCGCCGAGCAACTCCGGGTTGGTGGCATCGGCGACCAGCAGGACCTTCGAGATCGCGCCGACGTCGTCGGACGGCGGGTCGGTGACGAGCCCGGCGGCCAGCACCTGTCCCGTCGATGGTGTTTCCTGTTCCCGGATGGCGTCGGCGATCGGCAACCACGACGCCGACAGCCGATGCTGCTGTGCGCCGGTGGTGACCGCCATCGCGCGGCGCACATAGTTCTCCGGATTGTGCGGATCGGCGGTCAGCAGTGTGGTCACCGCCGTGTCGGCAGCGGCCAGCACGTCGGCGCGGGCGTCGGCCCGGACGCCGGCCGTGTGGTGGCGCAGTGCGGCGACGACGACGAACCCCGTCAGCACCACCGCGACGCCTGCCAGCACAGCCGACACCACACGGACGATCGTCGAGCGCCGCCGCGCCCGGGCACGCAGCGGTTCGGCGGCCGCGATCCGGGCGGTGCGCAGGCGCCGCGTGGCATCGTCCACCCGATCCCGTGCCCGCTCCACCCGCTCCGCGGCGTCGGTGGACTCGACGCCGCTCACTGCAGCACCTCCAGGTCACCGAGTACCCAGCGCTCCCCGACACGCTCGAATTGCGCAGTGACCGAACGCTTTTCGACGACGTCCGGCCCGGACGCCGGGGTCGTGGTGACGGTGGCCCGGATGACGACGTCACCGTGAGCGGCGTCGGCGTCGATCACCCCGACGACATCGGGCCGCCAGAGCACCCTGCGCACCCCGTCCGCCGGCGGCCGGGTCAGTTCGGTCGCATGGTTCTCGGCGAACCGCCCGCCGACCAGCCCCCGGGCGCGGGCGCGGTCGGCCTGCCAGGTGTCCTGGCCGACCGAGAACACGTGGGCGACAACAGTGCCGGCCGACTCCCGCAGCTCGTGGCGGGCCCGCGCATCGTCGGCGGCGGCGGCATTCGCGCGCAGCAACCAGACGAGCGCGCCCGCCAGCAGCACCACCGCGACAAGCCCGGAGCACACCAGAAGGGTGCCCGACCGCACCGACAGAATGCGAGATCTCATGGAAGGTACTGCACCGCCGAGAGTTTGAGGGTCCCGTCGTCGGGGCTGACCAGCACCCGCAGCCGGAACCGCCGGACCGCCGGCGGCGTGGCGAACTCGGCGGTCGCGGCCACCAGCACGACGGCGTCGTCACCCGACCGTGCCGACACGCCGGTGCCGTCCACCACCCCCCGGGCGATCGCGCCCTGCTTCGTGACGTAGCCGGTGTAGCTGTCGGCCGACTGCGCGAACTGGTCGGCGAACTCGCCGGTCGCCCCGTCGAGGATGCGACGGGCCTGATCGGGTCGCCGGAAGTCCGGGCTGAGCAGCAATGTCACCCGCTGCGACGCGGCCCGCTGATAGTCGGCGTCGGTGTATTGGGGCTCGGCCCGCGCCCAGAGGACGGTCGTCGTGACCGCGGCTGCCACCGCGACGATCGCCGGCACGGTCATCGGCAGCCAGGCACGTGGCGCCGCGCGCAGACCGGCGTCGATCTCCGCAGCCTCCAGGTCGTCGCGCGCCGAGACCACTGCGGCACGCGCGGCCCGCTCGTCGTCCAACCGACGATCAGCGCCCATCGCCCCTCCGGATTCACTCCCCCACCCGGATCTCCACCCTACGGACTCGTGTGGCGCCGCTCACGAGCCGACCCGGCGCCTCGTCCCGATGTCCGAGATGCGCAGTTGTCCTGCGCATCGATCATCGACGGCGCACAATCTTTACACGCGATGAGGAGGCGCCCATGACGCAGCAATCGTCCCTGGCCGGCACGCTTTTGCGGCGCAAACCGATCGAGCAGCGCGAGGTGGCCGGCGAGCCTCACCTGAAACGCAGCATCGGCACCTTCCAGCTGACGCTGTTCGGGGTCGGCGCCACGGTCGGTACCGGTATCTTCATCGTCGTTCCCGAGGCGATCAGCAAGGCCGGGCCGGCCGTGCTGCTCTCGTTCGTCATCGCCGGCGTGGCGGCCGGTCTGGCGGCGATCTGCTACGCGGAGATGGCGTCCGCGGTCCCCGTGTCCGGGTCGAGCTATTCGTACGCGTACGCGACGCTGGGTGAGATCGTCGCGGTGGGCATCGGCGCCTGCCTCATGCTCGAGTACGGGGTCTCGGCCGCCGCCACCTCGATCGGCTGGGGCCAGTACCTCAACGAGCTGCTCAACAACGTGTTCGGCTGGACGATCCCGCATGCACTCACCGCGGCGCCCTGGGGAGTCGAGGATCCCGGCATCATCAACCTGCCGTCTGTCATCCTGGTCATCCTGTGCGGGCTGCTCCTCGTCCGTGGTGCCAGCGAATCGGCGCTGGTCAACACCGTCATGGTGCTGATCAAGCTCGGGGTGCTGCTGCTGTTCGCGGCCGTCTGCCTCACCGCGTTCACGTCGAGCCACTTCTCCCCGTTCATGCCCGAGGGCATGTCCGGGGTCACGTCGGCCGCCGCGGTCATCTTCTTCACCTTCATCGGCCTCGACGCGGTGTCCACCGCCGGCGACGAGGTCAAGAATCCGCAGCGCGCCATGCCGCGCGCGATCATCGGTGCGCTGATCGTCGTGACCAGCATCTACCTGATCACCGCGGTCGCCTCCATCGGCGCGCAGGCGTGGACCGAGTTCAATCCCGACGACGAGGCGAGTCTGTCGAAGCTCGCCAACAGCGTCACCGGATCGACATGGGTGGGCAACATCATCGCGCTCGGCGCGGTGATCTCCATCTTCTCGGTGACCCTGGTGGTCATCTACGGCCAGACCCGCATCCTGTTCGCAATGGGACGGGACGGACTTCTGCCCTCGGCCTTCTCCAAGGTCAGTCAGAAGACGATGGTGCCGGTGAACAACACCGTCGTGGTGTGCGCCGTGATCGCGCTCCTCGGTGGTTTCGTCCCCATCGACAAGCTGTGGGACCTGGTCTCCGTGGGCACGCTGGCCGCCTTCATCGTGGTGTCCATCGGCGTGATCATCCTGCGCCGGACCATGCCCGGGCTGCCGCGGCCCTTCAAGGTGCCGGGCTATCCGGTGACCCCCGTGTTGTCGGTGGCCGCCTGCGTGTGGATTCTGAGCGGACTCGCCCCGATCACCTTCCTGTTCTTCGGACTGTGGGTGGCGGTCGCCCTCGTGTTCTACCTCCTCTGGGGCCGACGGCACAGCAAGCTCAACCAGAGCATGACCGAATCACCCCGGACGCCGGCCGGCGGCGCGCAGTGACCGTCCTCGTCGGTTACGTCCAGGGGGAAGGCGGAACCGGGGGCGTCCAACTCGGCGCCATGTTCGCCGAATCCCTGCACACCGATCTCGTCGTCGCCACGGTCGTCCCGAAGCCCTGGACGACCCCCTCGATGGGCAAGGTCGACGCCGAATTCGCGGCCTGGACCGATCAGGTGGTCGAGACGGCGCAGGCCGAGGTCGCCGAGTACATGAACATCTACCCGCCGGAACTGAAATGGCGCTTCCACCGTCTCGACCACCGCACCGCGTCGTCGGCATTGCTCGAGTACGCCGGCGAGATCGACGCCGAAGGGCTGGTGATCAGCTCCACCGGTGACGGCCAGGTCGGCCAGATCGTGCTCGGTTCGACCGGCAACTCGCTGCTCCATCGGTCGACCGTGCCGGTGGCACTCAGCCCACGCGGCTACCGGTCGCCCAAGCACGGCCAGCTCACCCGCATCAGCGTGGCCAGCGCCGGCGACGACGAGGTGGACCGGGCGGTGATCGCGCGCGCCCGCGCGCTGGCCGACCGGATGGACGCACCGATCCGGGCGGTCACCTTCGCGGTGCGCGGCGGTGCCATGTACCCACCACTCGTCGGGCTGCGCACCGAGGACCAGGTGCTCGATCAGTGGTGCGACCAGGCCGCCGAGGCGCAGCGGCATCTGATCGAATCGGGTGTGCTGGCCGCCGGGACCGAATGCGTGGTGGCGGCGGGGCGCGGCTGGCGACAGGCCGTGGACGCCGTCGACTGGCTCGACGGTGAGGTGCTGTTCATCGGCAGCGCCCGCGAGGGCCGTCTCGCGCAGGTGTTCATCGGCTCGCGCGCGGCGAAGATCATCCGGCACTCCGCGGTACCGGTGGTCGTGCTGCCCCGCTGAGGCTCAGCTGCCGATGCGTTTGCTGTACGCCGCGCGACGGTCGGTGTCGACGTCGAGGAACATGGTGTCCAGCTTCGTCATTCGCCGCGACGCCCGCTTCATCCGCTGACCGAACAGCGCGTTGGCGTGCACCCACCCCATCGACCGGGGCGCGGTGACCCGGACGCGCGGGCGGGCGATGATCCCCAGCACCTCGGCCGACACCTCGTCGGGTCCGATCGCCCGCACCAGCGAGTTGGTCTTCAGACCGTCGATGAGCGCGGTGCGGGTGAAGGTGGGCAGGACGGTGCTCACGCGCACGCCGCTGCCGTACAGCTCCGCGTCGAGCGCCTCGGAGAACTCGATGACCCCCGCCTTGGCGCCGTTGTAGACCGCCATCCCGGGGGTGGGCAGTCGGCCCGCGATCGATGCGATGTTGACGATCTGGCCGGCCCCGCGCGTCACCATGCGGCGGGCGGCGAGCTGGCTGCCGATCATCACGCCGTAGAGGTCGATGTCGAGGGTGCGGCGGATCATTCCGGGATCGAAGTCGAGGAAGTCACCGACCGGCATGATGCCGGCGTTGTTGATGAGCACGTCGATCGGTCCGACGGTGGCCTCCACCGCGTCGAGGAACTCCTCGAAGGACCGGCGGTCGGTGACGTCGACGGTGAAGCCGTCCACTCCGAGGTCGGCGGCCGCCTTGCCCACCGCCTCACCGTCGACGTCGCCGAGCGCTACCTGTGCGCCGGCATCGAAAAGATCTGTCGCCGTCTGGAATCCGATGCCGCGGGCACCGCCGGTGATGGCGACGACCTTGCCTGCCAGGGCGGCGCGGACCTCGTCACGATCGGGTCGGCGACTCAGACGGCTCGGACGGCTCGGACGGCTCGGACGGCTCAGCATGGACATGACGAAACTCCTTGTACGACAGGGTGAGACGGGTGATCGATTCGGACGGTGGGATACGGGTCGTCACCAGATCATCGGGGCCAGGTAGGTGGCGGCCAGATCGCGGACGGCCTCGGCGGTTTGCCGTTCGGGCTCCGACGCCGGGAACTCGAGGAACGAGATGACCAGCCGCACATGCAGTTCCACCGCATGGGTCAGTTCGACGTCGGGCATCTCGGCGCCGGCCGCGCGCAGGGTGGCCGCCACCCGGTCGGTGACCATGTCGATGAACAACGAGGTCACCGCCGACGTGATGTCCTTCATCTCCGCGTCGGTGAGCACGAGTCGATGCATCAACGGGTCGTCGGTGATCATGGTGGCACCGGCGGCGAACGCCTCGATGACGGCCTCGCGCGGCCCGAGCCCGACCACCGCCTCTTCCAGCCGACGCATGCCCTTTTCGTACAGGTCGTTGGCGACGGCGAGGAGCAGCGCCTCCTTGTTGGGGAAGCGACGGTAGAGCGTGCTGCGACTGACCCCCGCGCGGGCGGCCACCTCGTCGACGTTCGCGCGGCGCACCCCGACGGCGGTGAACTCGGCTGCAGCCGCGGCGAGGATCGCCTGTTCCTGGTCCTCGGGGCTCGCGGTGTTGCGGGTCTTGCGGCGTGGCCTGGTCGACGATGCGGGTGTCATCGCCGGGTCACCGTGACGGGCAGTTTGTCCTTGGGTACCGGCAACGCGCTGTAGTCCATCGGGATCTCGTAGCCCGCGGGCACCGACCACTCGTAACCTCGCAGGAGGTGATGCATGATCGTCTTGATCTCCATCTGGCCAAAGTACAACCCGATGCACTTGTGCACCCCGCCGCCGAACGGCATCCAGGCCAGTCGATGTCCCTTGTCCTCCGCCCGTTCCGGCGAGAACCGTTCCGGATCGAAGATGTCGGGGTTGGTCCAGTACTTCGGGTCGCGATGGTTGGTGAGCTGCGGAATCGTCACGAACGTGCCCTCGGGCACGTAGTACCCCTGCACCGAGGTGTCCTTGACGGCGACCCGCGGCTGCCCCGGCACCGGCGGGCACATCCGCAGCGACTCCTTCATCACGAGGTCGAGAACGGTGCATCTCGCGAGGTCGTCGTAGCCGAGTTCGGCGTTGAGTTCCATCGCCTCGTCGCGGGCCTTCTGTTGCCACTCCGGCGATTTCGCCATCCGGTAGGCCATCTGGGTCATCGTGATGGTCGACGTGTCGTGGGCGGCCATCAGCACGAAGATCATGTGGTTGACGACGTCGGCGTCGGTGAATCGGTGGCCCTCGTCGCTCTCGGCATGACAGAGCACCGAAAAGAGGTCCGGGGTTTCGGCCGCCCGCTTGGCGGCGATGTTGGCGTAGAAGAACTCCTCGAGCACCTTCCGGGAGCGCAGGCCTTTCCACCACCGGCCACCGGGCACGGGTTTGCGCACGTAGGCGACACCGGCGCGCACGGTCTCGATGAACGCCTCGTTGAGCTTGTCCGCCTCGTCGTGCGGGAGTTCGACGCCGAGGAACACCTCGAGGGCCACGTCGAGGGTGAGCGCCTTGAACTCCTCGAAGAGCTTGACGTGGCCCGTGGGAAAGTGCTGCATGCGCTCGGCGATGATCGGCTGCATCTCCTGCATGTAGCCCTTGAGCGCCGACGGCGTGAACGCCTGCTGCATGATGTGCCGGTGATGACGGTGCTCGTCGAAGTCGAGGAGCATGATGCCGCGGTTGAAGAACGGTCCGATCAGGTAGCTCCAGGCGGGTCCGTTGGCGAAGGCCTTGTCGCGGTTCATCAGGATCTCGTCGGCGGCCGCGGCCCCCGCGAAGGTGACGAACTGTGTGCCGAAGGCGTTCATCGACGAGACATCGCCGTAGCGGTTCCGACGTTCCTCCCCGTACAGGTAGGGGTCGCGGCGCATCGCCATCATCTCGAGGATGCCGTTGCGTTCGACGCAGGGCACTGCGATCAGTCCGCTGCCGGCAGGGGCCTCGGCGAGCACGGAACTCATGGACTACTCCTCACCACAACCATCGGTTCTCCCGGCGGGCGACGGTGTGACCGACGTCGCTGCCGGAATCTATTGGAACAGATTCCACAGAATGTTTCTAGTACCGGGTTCGGGTGAGGTCAGCATGTCGTGACATCGGCGCAGCCGCTCGCGCCACCAGTCGGCGCGGGGACCGTCGACCACGACGTGCGGCGGCGGGTCGACCGCCGCATCCGGACCGAACCAACGGGCGGCGACCCGTCCCCTGTCGGGCACGAATGGTTCGGCGACATCGTCGACGAACAGCGAGCCGGTCCCCAGCCCGCATGCGTGCTCCAGGCGGGGAAGCGCCGCGGCGGCCGCGACGCCGGCCGCCATCCCGACCGCCGAGTCCAACGCCGACGACACCACCACCGGCAGGCCGATCTCCTCGGACAGCGCCAGCAGGGTGCGCATGCCACCGAGCGGCGCAACCTTGACGATCGCGATGTCGGCCGCATCGGCGGCGACCACCCGAATCGGATCGGACGCCTTGCGGATGGATTCGTCGGCGGCGATCGGCACGTCCACGGCACGACGCACCTCGGCGAGTTCGTCGACTGTCGCACATGGCTGTTCGGCGTACTCGACGTCGCCGATCGCCCGGATCGCGGTGATCGCCTCGGGCACCGACCAATTGGTGTTCGCGTCGATGCGCACCTTCTCGACGGCCTCGCGCACGGCGGCCACCCGCGCGACGTCGTCGTCGAGGGTCTGACCGGGTTCGGCGACCTTCACCTTGGCGGTCGTGACACCCGGGTAGCGGGCGAGAATGCCGGCCACCTCGGCGGCCGGGACGGCGGGCACGGTGGCATTGACCTCTATCGAATCCCGTTGCGGTGCCGGAGGTCCCAGGTAGGCCGCCTCGATCCCGGCGGCCAGCCACGCGGACGCCTCGGCGTCGCCGTATTCCACGAAGGGCCCGAACTCGCCCCACCCGGCCGGGCCCCGGAAGATCATCGTCTCGCGGGCGGTGATCCCGCGGAATCGGGTGCGCATCGGCAGACGCACGATGCGGCACTCGGCCAGCAGGTCCGCCGCGGACGGTGGCGCCATCTGATCACCCTCTTCCTCGCGGCGCGTTGGAACAAACCTTCACATCCGTTCCAATGTCGGTTACGCTGCGTCGTATGTCAGTCAACCAGGACTTCGAGGCGAGCATCCGCGAGGCCGAACCGATGATCGTCGACGATGTGTCGGGGGCGTCGCCACGGCTCGGCGCCGACTCGCTGATCTGGAAGTTCTACGGCGACTCCCGCGGCGTCCTGGGTTTTCAGCGGCTCGCCGGCACCGAGAACTGCATCGAGCAGCTCGGCCAGGCCGTGCTCGACCACTCGATCATCTTCGACGACTTCCTCGGCCGCGCCCGGCGCACCGGACCGCCGGTGATGAAGACCGTGTACAGCACCGAGCCGCAGAAATGGGGCCGCACGGTCCGCGATTTCCACCGTGACATCAAGGGCACGATCAGCGACGGCTCGCGTTACCACGCGCTCAATCCCGAGCTCTTCTATTGGGCGCATGCCACATTCGTGGATCAGGTCCTCTACATCACCGACACGTTCATCCGGCGCCTCAGCCATGCGGAGAAGGTGCAGATCTTCGAGGAGAGCAAGATCTGGTACAGCCTCTACGGGGTCAGCGACCGCCGACAGCCGCAGACCTACGAGGAGTTCGTCGCCTACTGGGACGACATGCTCGACCGGTTCGTGCCGCACAAGACGATCGTCTACGCGACCGGCTACATCCGCCAGGGATTGCCTCGCCCGCAACGGGTTCCGGCGCCGGTGTGGGCGGCGGTGTCCGCGCCGCTGAACGCCTTCATCCGCACCGTCATCGTCGGAACGCTGCCGCAGCAGATGCGTGAGGTCTGCGATCTGGAATGGGATGCCAAGCGCGAGAAGCGCTTCCAACGGTTCGCAAAGACCATGCGGGCGCTGAACCCGGTGTTCAACCGACTGCCGCTGCGCTGGCTCTACGTCCCGTGGGCCTACGACGCCTGGCGCGAGATCGGCATCGACCCCCGTCCGCTGCACAACAAACCGGCCTGATCGACGATCCGCCGAGGAGATCGTCGGTTCTCGGTCATGCGGAGCCGACGAATCCACCCGCCACACGGTTGAACTCCCCGCGACGATCCCGGTGCACGCTGTGCCCGGCGTCGATCACCGAGAACCGGCCGTCGGCAAGCGTCTCGCTGAGCGTCTGAAGGTGATGCGGCGGAAGGAAACTGCGAGGTCCGCCGGAGATGACGAGGGTCGGTGCGGCGACCGCGCCGAGGTCGGTCCACCACCGTGGTTCGGCCACCGCGAACTGAGGACTCACCTGCGTCGCGACGGCGCGGTCGAACCGCAGCACCGGCGCCGGATTGACCAGCACCGATCCCAGACCCCGCAGGCGCTCCCCCAGCGTCGCGCCGACCGCGATGCCCTCGTCGACATCGGCCTGGTCGCGCGGCATCGGCGGGATCTCCTCGAGGACGAGGCGGCGCACACGGTCCGGATGGGCCATCGCCAGTCGCAGCGCCGACTGCGCGCCGAGCGAATGCGCGACGACGTCGGCGCGGGCCACCTCGAGGTGGTCGAGGACGAACCGCAGGTCGTCGCGGAACTCGTCGAGCAGGTAACTCGGTGCGTGCGCGCTCCGGCCGTGCCCCCGCAGGTCGACGGAGATCACCGGGCGACCCGTGCGCCGGAGTTCACCGGCGAAGGACCGCCACGTGCTGTGGTCGCCAGCCATCCCGTGGACAAGCACGACCGGCACGACCCGCACACCGTCGCCGACCTCGCCGGAGATCCGGACGGCCAGACGCAGGTCACCGGATTCGGTCGGTCGCTGCAGCACACGCATGGGCACCACGGTAGTCGCGACCGGTCACCGGTCCCGGAACCACCCGGAGGTGGTGGCACGCCAGACCATGTCCTGCCAGTAGCCCCACTGGTGGGTGCCGAGCGGCGGGTAGTCGGTCGAGATGCGCACGCCCTGGAGGTCGGCGGCCAGTTCGAATGCCCTGGTCTGGGCGAGCGTCGTCACCTCGAGTGGCGAGCCCTTGGCCGATCCGACCGCGTCGGTGTTGTACCTGCCCCACAACCCCGACGCCGCCGCGACCCGGATGTGCATCCCCCGCATCCGCGGGATCTGCAGCACCGGATCGTTGTTGATCCACCGGACGTCCCACGGTGGCCCCCACATCGCATCGGCATTGAACGGCCCTACGCCGGCCTCGAGTCCGGCGTCGAGCAGCGCCACTCGGACGGCCTCGCGCATCCCGGGCGCCGACAGGGTGAGGAACCCGGACATGGAGAAGACGTGCGAGATGCGTTTGCGGTGGTAGGCGCCGTAGATGAGGGCGGAGCTGCCGCTCATCGACACCCCCATCAACGCGTACTTGCCGGTCCGCCCGACGGCGAGGCCGCGTGCGTCGAGCGCCCGGATGATGCTGGTGAGCCGGCAGGTCCAGCGATACCGGTACTTGATCTTGTTGCCCGGACTCGCCGCGTTCCAGTCGGTGTAGAAGCTGGCCAGTCCCCCGGCCGGCTCGACGATGTTGATGCCGCGGTTGGCGAGCGCCTGAATGCGCGTCTCATGGCGCCACCCGCTCATGTCGCTCGTCGCGCGCAGGCCGTCGAGCGCGATCACCGTCTTGTAATTGCCCCAACGCGTCCACATGTCCACCGGCGTCGCCGGCATGCCGCAACCGCCGACGTAGAAGCGTCCGAAACTGGCCGCGTTCGCGGTCCCCGAGCTGACCGTGCCCAGACAGGCGACCGCGACGACGGCAAGGAACAGGGCGAGCACACGACGACGACGGCGCATCACCGACGGGCGCCACTTCACGGACAGCTGCACTGTCGAACGGTAATTCGACTCCGATGCGCGGTGCTACAGATGTGACCACACCTCACCGAGCTTGAGACCGCGCTGTTACCAATGGGACAGAAGTGATCAGAGTGTCTCACGTTACTGCTGTTGTGCGAACCTCCGCGCAACCGCCGCCACCTCGTCCCGCACCCGGGGTTCGGACCGGAGGTCGATGGCACCCTGCGTGGATATGCCGTTGCGCCGCAGGATCTCGAAGATCTCCAGGATGGGCTCGGCCTGTCCGGTGAGGTCGTAGGTCTCGCCGGTCTGCGACGAGATCCGCATCGGGACCGACCCGACGATCGCGGCGGTCGCCTGCCAGTCGATGTCCACCTCATGCGAGCCGGGATCGGCGACGACCGCCACCCGCCGATGATGCAGGAGTGGTTGCCGCGACACCGGCACCGCTGTCCTGTGTTCGACGTCGAAGGGCGTCATCCCGGCACCGTGGACGTGCAGACCGATGACCATCATCGGGTGGTAATTGACCATGGTCCCGGTTTGGGTCAGTGACAGGATGTCGGCCAGCGCCATCCGCCCGGTGGACCGCAGTCCGGAGGGCTGCTGCCCCGGGAAAGCCGTGCCCGCCATCGAACTCATCGCCGAGTTCACCAACGGATTCACCGTCGACCGCATGCTCGACCGCACAAACCGCAGCACGACCACGGTGATGACAAGGGCGATCACCACGAAGACGACCGCGATCCCGGCCGTCACCCAGGGCATCCAGGAGAGATCGGGTACGTCGTCAGGCGTCATGGACCGAGACTAGATCAGACATTTCCGACATGAACATAGGTCGGCGAGATGACGTCGCCGACAACGAACGCCCGCACCCGTGCAAAGCGGTTGACACGTGCTGATCTGGGCAGATACTTATCTCACCCGGCAACCCGCGGGGCGGGTTCCCGATCACCGCATCGAAGGATGGGGGTGGCTTGGTGGACGACGACTCTACGCACCTGTGGGCTGCTGCCGGACTGGTCCTTCCCGTCGCCCTCGGCTGTCTGACGTTGGCCGCGCTGGCCTGGACGGCATTGGTGATGCGCCGGGCACGCCGCCTGCGCAACGACGATCCCCTCGACGAGCTGTCGCCCATCGAGCTCGGGCTGCTGCACTCCGATCGTCACGCGCTGCTGGCCGTCATGGTGAATCTCCGCAACGCGGAGCTGATCACGGCGCGCGGGCGGGCACGCAATCGCCCGACCGACGCTCCCGCGATCGCCGAACTCGATCCGCTGTCCCGCGCGCTTTTCTACCGGCTGAGGAACTCGGGGGTGGCACCCCGACTCCTGATCTACAACGACGGCGGTGCCATCGCGAAGCTGCGCCGGAACCTGACCGATCGCGGCCTTCTGCTGCCACCGTTACGCCGGCGCTTGATCTGGCCGATGGGCCTGGTCATCCTGCTGACCTTCGCATGCACCGACGCCGGAACGGTGATCGCCGAACCCATCGGTCTGCTGATCACGCTGCTCGTCGTGCAGGTCACCGTTCTCGCCGGAGTCTGCATCTTCCAGCCGCGGCGGACACTGCGGGGCGATCGTGCGGTCCGACAGGCCCGCACCGAGTACGGCCACCTCAACCCATCGCTGCACCCCTCGATGCGCACCTACGGCAACCAGGCGGCCGCCGTCGGTACCGCCCTCTTCGGGTTGGCGCTGCTCCATCAATTCGATCCCGGGCTGGCGAACGGCTTTGCGGCGACGGGTCATCTGGGCAGCGGCGGCTCGGGTGGCGGCGGCTATGGTTCCGCGACCGGTTCTTCCGGCGGCCACGGCTGCGGCCACGGCTGCGGGGGCGGCGGCTGCGGGGGTGGTCATTGATGTTCGCGTCGACGGCTGCGCACCACCCGATCCCTCCCGAACACACCTGGCCGGCCGGGATCGGCATCGGCTGGCGGCCGGAGATCGCCGGGGTCGTCGCCGACCTGCCCGGGCTCGGGTTCTGCGAGGTGATCGCCGAGTCGGTACCCGGTTATCCGGTCGAGCGTCTGCAGGCGTTGGGTGTCCCCGTCATCCCCCACGGGATCGGGCTGTCGCTGGGCGGTGCCGAACCCGTGGCGCCCGAACGCATCTCGTTGCTCGCCTACTGCGCCGAGCAACTCGGCGCGCCGTTGGTGAGCGAGCACATCGCCTTCGTCCGGGCCGGCGGCGTCGAGGCCGGGCACCTGCTGCCGATACCGAGGTCACGCGAGGCGCTCGACGTCGTCACCGCCAACATCCGTCGCACGCAGGACGGCCTGCCGGTGCCGCTGGCGGTGGAGAATATCGCCGCCCTGTTCGAGTGGCCCGACAACGATTACACCGAGGGCGAATTCCTTGCGGAACTGGTCGAGCGGACCGACGTGCGTCTGCTCGTCGACGTCGCCAATGTCTATGCCTGCGCACAGAACAGGGGCACCGACCCGGCACGGGACCTCGCGCGGCTGCCGACCGAGCGCATTGCGTACTGCCACGTCGCCGGCGGCCGCACCATCGGCGGCAGGTATCACGACACGCACACCGACCCCGTCCCGCCCGAGGTCCTCGATCTCGTCGCGCAGATCGCCGAAACCGGTGCGGCACAGGCCTTCATGCTCGAGCGCGACGGCAACTATCCCCCCGCCCGTGAGCTGCTCGTCGAGCTCGACGCGATCGCCGACGCGGCATGCATGGACCGGATCACCTCGGGCAGCCGGTGGTGGGTGACATGAGCGACGACCTCGCACGACGGCAGGCCGAGCTCGTCCGCGCGCTCGTCGACGGCGGCGAACCCCCACCAGGCTTCGACGAGGCCGCACTCGCGGCCGCCGCGAAGGTGTTGCGCCACAAGCGCGCCGACCAGCGCAACGGCGACACCCCGAAACCGGGGCGGCGGCGCTGGGGACGGAAATGACAAAGACGCCCAACCACTTTCGTGGTTGGGCGTCTTCGGCTGAACTCTCCTGAGTCAGAAGGTCAGTGAAATCACTTGACGATCTTGGTGACTCGACCCGCACCGACGGTGCGGCCACCCTCGCGGATGGCGAAGCGCAGGCCCTCGTCCATGGCGACCGGCTGGATGAGCTTGACGCTCATCTCGGTGTTGTCGCCCGGCATGACCATCTCGGTGCCCTCGGGGAGGGTCACGACGCCGGTCACGTCGGTGGTACGGAAGTAGAACTGCGGACGGTAGTTGTTGAAGAACGGGGTGTGACGCCCGCCCTCGTCCTTGCTCAGGATGTAGGCCTGGCCCTCGAACTCCGTGTGCGGAGTGGTGGTGCCCGGCTTCACGATGACCTGACCGCGCTCGACGTCCTCACGCTTGAGGCCGCGGAGCAGCAGACCGGCGTTGTCGCCCGCCTGCGCCGAATCGAGGAGCTTGTGGAACATCTCGATACCGGTGACGGTGGTCTTCTGCGACTTCTCGCGGATGCCGACGATCTCGACTTCCTCGTTCACGTTGACCTCGCCGCGCTCCACACGACCGGTGACCACGGTGCCGCGGCCGGTGATGGTGAAGACATCCTCGACGGGCATCAGGAACGGCTTGTCGGTCTCGCGGACCGGGTCCGGGATCGACTCGTCGACGGCAGCCATGAGCTCCTCGATCGACTTGGTCCACTCCGGGTCACCCTCGAGTGCCTTGAGCGCCGAGACCTTGACGACCGGGGCTTCCTCGTCGAACTCCTGGGCGGCCAGCAGTTCGCGGACCTCCATCTCGACGAGTTCGATGATCTCTTCGTCGTCGACCATGTCGGCCTTGTTCAGGGCGACCAGGATGTAGGGCACACCGACCTGGCGGGCCAGCAGCACGTGCTCGCGGGTCTGCGGCATCGGGCCGTCGGTGGCGGCGACCACGAGGATCGCGCCGTCCATCTGGGCCGCACCGGTGATCATGTTCTTGATGTAGTCGGCGTGACCGGGGGCGTCAACGTGTGCGTAGTGACGCTTCTCGGTCTCGTACTCCACGTGCGAGATGTTGATCGTGATACCACGAGCCTTCTCTTCAGGAGCCTTGTCGATCTGATCGAACGCGAAGCTCTTGTTGAGATCCGGGTACTTGTCGTGCAGCACCTTGGTGATGGCCGCGGTCAGCGTGGTCTTGCCGTGGTCGACGTGACCGATGGTGCCGATGTTCACGTGCGGCTTGGTCCGCTCGAACTTCGCCTTCGCCACTTGATTGTCCTCCTGGACTGTTGCTCTGCCGGGTGGATCCCGGCAGGGGTTTGTTGAAACTACTTACGTTGTTGCGCCCGCTTGGGTGGCCGGCGCGTCGCCAAAGCCCTTGGCGGAGTAGCGAACTACTCGCCGGTGGCCTTCGCGATGATCTCCTTCGACACGTTCGACGGAACTTCCGCGTACGAGTCGAACACCATGGAGTAGTTTGCCCGGCCCTGGGTCTTCGACCGAAGGTCTCCGATGTAGCCGAACATCTCCGACAGCGGAACCTGCGCCTTGACGACACGGGCACCACTGCGCTCCTCCATGGCCTGGATCTGGCCACGGCGGGAGTTCAGGTCGCCGATCACATCACCCATGTAATCCTCCGGAGTCGTGACCTCGACGGCCATGATCGGCTCCAGGATCACCGGGGACGCCATCTTCGCAGCCTCTTTGAGAGCCTGCGAACCGGCGATCTTGAAGGCCATTTCCGACGAGTCGACGTCGTGGTACTGACCGTCGAGCAGGGTGACCTTCAAGTTGACCAGCGGATAACCGGCGAGCACACCGTACTGCATCGCGTCCTGCGCACCGGCATCCACCGACGGGATGTACTCACGCGGGACACGACCACCGGTCACGGCGTTCTCGAACTCGTAGGTCGCACCGTCCTCGGCGTCCACCAGGGGCTCGAGTTTGATGATGACCTTCGCGAACTGGCCGGAGCCACCGGTCTGCTTCTTGTGGGTGTACTCGTGCTTCTCGACCGGGCGGCGGATGGTCTCGCGGTAGGCCACCTGGGGCTTGCCCACGTTGGCCTCGACCTTGAATTCCCGCTTCATCCGGTCGACCAGGATGTCGAGGTGCAGCTCGCCCATGCCGCCGATGACGGTCTGGCCGGTCTCCTCGTCGAGCTTCACCGAGAAGGTCGGATCCTCTTCGGCGAGCTTCTGGATCGCGGTGCCGAGCTTCTCCTGGTCGGACTTGGTCTTCGGCTCGATCGAGACGTTGATGACCGGGTCCGGGAAGCTCATCGACTCCAGCACGATGGGCGCGCTCGGATCGCACAGGGTGTCACCGGTGGTGGTGTCCTTCAGGCCGATCATCGCGTAGATGTGGCCGGCCCAGGCCTCGTCGACGGGGTTCTCCTTGTTGGCATGCATCTGGAAGAGCTTGCCGATGCGTTCCTTCTTGCCCTTGGTGGCGTTGAGCACCTGGGTGCCCGAACCGATGTGGCCCGAGTACACGCGCACGAAGGTCAGCTTGCCGAAGAACGGGTGCGCCGCGATCTTGAACGCGAGAGCCGAGAACGGCTCGTCGGCGCTCGGCTTACGGGAGAGGATCTCCTCCTCGTTGCCGACCGCGTGGCCCTCGACGCTCGGCACGTCCAGCGGGGACGGCAGGTAGTCGATGACCGCGTCCAGCATCGGCTGGACACCCTTGTTCTTGAACGCCGAGCCACAGATCACCGGGTAGTACTCGCGAGCGATCGTGAGCTTGCGGATGGCGCCCTTGATCTCGTCCTCGGTGAGCTCCTCGCCGCCGAAGTACTTCTCGAGCAGCGCCTCGTCGGTCTCGGCGACCGTCTCGAGCAGCTTCTCGCGGTACTCCGCAGCCTGGTCGGCCAGGTCGGCGGGGATCTCCTCGACGGTCGGCTCGGCGCCGATCTCGACGGTGCCGCGCCAGGTGATGGCCTTCTGGCCGATCAGGTCGACGACGCCGTCGAAGTTGTCCTCGGCACCGATCGGCAGCTGCAGCACCAGCGGCTTGGCGCCGAGGCGCTCCTCGATGGTGCGCACGGTGAAGAAGAAGTCCGCACCGAGCTTGTCCATCTTGTTGACGAAGCAGATACGCGGGACGTCGTACTTCTCGGCCTGCCGCCAGACCTGCTCGGACTGCGGCTCGACACCTTCCTTGCCGTCGAACACGGCGACCGCACCATCGAGCACGCGCAGGCTGCGCTCCACCTCGACGGTGAAGTCGACGTGGCCCGGAGTGTCGATGATGTTGATCTGGTTCTTGTTCCAGAAACAGGTGACCGCAGCGGAGGTGATGGTGATACCCCGCTCCTTCTCCTGCTCCATCCAGTCGGTGGTCGAAGCACCGTCGTGGGTTTCACCGATCTTGTAGTTGACACCGGTGTAGTAGAGGATTCGCTCGGTCGCGGTGGTCTTACCGGCATCGATGTGGGCCATGATGCCGATGTTGCGGACCTTGTTCAGGTCGCTGAGCACTTCCTGTGCCACGTGGGTTCCCTTCGGGAATAGCTATTGACTTAGGGTTGTCTGCCTCGTGCGATCCGAACGAGGGATCGCACGAGGCGACGGGTCACCAGCGGTAGTGCGCGAACGCCCGGTTGGCCTCGGCCATCTTGTGGGTGTCCTCGCGGCGCTTCACCGACGCACCGAGGCCGTTGGAGGCGTCGAGCAGCTCGTTGGCCAGGCGCTCGACCATGGTCTTCTCACGACGCTGACGGCTGAAGGTCACCAGCCAGCGCAGCGCGAGGGTGTTGGCGCGGCCCGGCTTGACCTCGACCGGCACCTGGTAGGTGGCGCCACCGACGCGGCGGCTCTTCACCTCGAGGGTCGGCTTGACGTTGTCGAGTGCGCGTTTGAGGGTGATGACCGGATCGGTGCCGGTCTTCTCACGAGCCTGTTCGAGCGCGCCGTAGACGATGCGCTCGGCGGTCGACTTCTTGCCGTCGAGCAGGATCTTGTTGACGAGCTGGGTCACGAGCGGCGATCCGTAGACCGGGTCGTTGATCAGCGGGCGCTTGGGAGCGGGTCCTTTACGTGGCATGACTTATCAGTTCCCCTTCTTGGCGCCGTAGCGGCTGCGGGCCTGCTTGCGGTCCTTGACACCCTGGGTGTCGAGCGAGCCGCGCACGATGCGGTAGCGAACACCCGGGAGGTCCTTCACACGACCACCGCGGACGAGCACCATCGAGTGCTCCTGAAGGTTGTGACCTTCACCGGGGAT
The DNA here is from genome assembly GCF_053588655.1 of Gordonia sp. NPDC003424. Classification (NCBI taxonomy): domain Bacteria; kingdom Bacillati; phylum Actinomycetota; class Actinomycetes; order Mycobacteriales; family Gordoniaceae; genus Gordonia; species Gordonia sp. NPDC003424. Next base: position 62,372 of record NZ_JBSFQJ010000015.1, on the reverse strand, counting down.
GTAGGCGGTGACCTCGACGGTGCTGGTCAGGCGCACACGGGCGACCTTACGCAGCGCGGAGTTCGGCTTCTTGGGGGTGGTGGTGTAGACGCGGGTGCACACGCCACGACGCTGCGGGCTCCCCTTGAGCGCCGCGGTCTTCTTCTTCGCGGGCTTGTCCTGGCGGCCCTTGCGGACCAGCTGATTGATGGTTGGCACTAGGTGCTACTTCCTTCTGTTGGCAGCGTCGTCGGCGCCTGTTCGACGCTGACGACTGTCTTCGGTTGTCGTTGCGGTTGGTGCTCCGGGCAATCACCCCAGGGTCTCGCGACGCCTGCCAGTGCTTCCGCAACTCGCCCCACCAGCGCATTTGCGCTGGTCAGTACATTTATTGCTACCCCGAGGTCGGGCGTGTCATACACTCGACTGCGGTATCGCCTGTCAGTCCGCGAGAACCCCGGTGAAATCTCGTCGAGGGCATGCAGACTGGCCCGACTTGTGCCGGGCACCGCCGAACCACTCTACCGACCGAGTTTGCACAGGTCAAAAAACGGATTCGCCAGGTCGACGAAGGATGAACGGGTGGTGAACCGGCCCCGGAACAGTTCTTCCCCCGGAAGTTCGTTCGTTCCCCTCCTGCAAGGGTGGGAACAACGGATGTCCGGGGGAAGAACCATTTATCGACTGCGGGGTTCGACTACGGCGTGTTCCACCAGGCGACGACCGACGGCCAAGCCTTCGGGTTGGAGGTCTGGTAGCCGAGGTAAGCGCCGATGGCGGCACCGATTCCGGCACCGATCCAGCCGTACACGATGAACCCGATCAGGCCACCGATCAGTGTCGACACCGGAGTGTTTCCGGTCCACCCCTTGTTGAGTTCGTTCCACATCATGTCGTAGCGCTGCGCCTTGGTGATGCGCTTCGGCGCAGGCTTCGCCTGCTGCTTCTTGGCCGCGTCGGTCGCCGCCCGGTCGAGCACCGCCCGGTACTCGGGGCTGACGATGGGCGTGAACGTGGCGGTCGAGCGATCCGCGCTGACCGAGAACCGCAACGGCACGCGGAATCCGTCCATCGTGCCAACCAACGGCATCGCGTCGACCACGGCGCCGTTCTTGTTGACAACCTGCAGTTCGGTGCCGGCAGCATTGGCCACGAACAGTCCGTCGCGCAGCTTTGCGACGACGCTCTGATGATCGCCGGAGAACCCGGCGGTCACGAACGGCGTGGCCGTCGCGCCCGGCGCCGCCTGCGCGTTCGCGAACGGAAGGACGAGGGCGAACGCGGTGAGCCCCGCGATCGCCAAGAGAACACGTCGAATATGTGTCATTGACCCCAACCTCGTAGAAACTGACGCCTCATGGCACATCGCCATGAGACGGAGGGAGACTATCGTCGCACTCCGACAAAGCCGTCATTCAGGTCGTCGAAAGGGTCGTCGTCCCGACCGGGGAAGGTCAGCACCCGGACCGTCCGGTGCCGACGGTCGACTGCTCTAAACGCCCCGTCACGCCGGCGATCAGGGAGAAGTCCTTGTCGACCGCGAGGATTGTGAGCCCCGGTTTCTCCGCGTGGCCGTCAGACCACGGACCACTATGTCAGCCACCGGCACCCCTCTCCGATATCGCGATATCGCGATAGAACGCGCCCACTCACTCCGCCGACTGCGGCAACTTCACCGTCTTGGCCCCACGCTTCGCGGGATTCGACGGCGGGGGCACCACGGGTCCGATGTCGCCGTCCGGCGCGTCGTCGAGGTCGACGATGACCGGTGCGTGGTCGCTCGGTTTGGTCCCCTTGCGCGCCTGGCGGTCCACCCACGCGGCCGCGCTGCGGCCCGCCACGTCGGCGCCGGCCAGGATCAGGTCGATGCGCATGCCGAGGTCCTTGTGGAACATTCCGGCACGGTAGTCCCAATAGCTGAACACACGCTGGTCCGGCCAGCGGTCGCGGACCACGTCGTGCAGGCCCAGCACCTCGAAGGCGCCCAATGCCGCACGCTCGGGTTCGGTGACATGGGTGTGCCCGACGTAGGCGGCCGGGTCGAAGACATCGGCATCGGTGGGCGCGATGTTCATGTCGCCGCACAGCATGGTGTTCGACGCGCTGTCCTGCCCGCTGCCGCCGGCCACCGTGTCCCGCAGTCGCGCAAGCCAATCCAGCTTGTAGCGGTAGTGGTCGGAGTCCGGTTCGCGGCCGTTGGGCACGTAGAGCGAATAGATCCGGACACCGCCGCACAGTGCGGAGACCGCCCGCGCCTCGGCCGGGGAATCGGGTTCGGGGTACCCCGGGACGTCGTCGAATCCGCGACGAACGTCGTCGAGTCCGACCTTCGACAGGATGGCGACGCCGTTCCATTGTCCTTGTCCGACATGGGCGATCGCGTAGCCGCGCTCGGTGAGTTCCGCACCGAGTTCGGCCTCGAAGGCATCGTCGGAGAGTTTGGTCTCCTGCAGGCACACCACGTCGGGCTGACGCTGGTCGAGCCATGGCAGCAGCCGGGGGATGCGTTGTTTGACCGAGTTGACGTTCCACGTCGCGACGCGCATGAGTTCAACGGTAGCGAGCGCCTCACCGTCGCCCTGCCGGGCCTGTCGGCGCTGCTGCCGGAACCGCTCCGACGAGTCGCGGACCCGACGTTCTCCGTGGTGAACGACTTGAGCTGTTCCACCGTGCTGTCCGACGGCATTGGCGGGCATCGGCCCTGCCGTCGACGCCTGAGAACGCGCCGAGGTCAGCCCGACCGACGCCCGTCGGCCCGCATCGCGGCCTGGAGATCGTCGCGGGCACGTGCCACCCGCGATCGGATGGTGCCGACCGGACAGCCGCAGACGGCTGCCGCGTCGGCGTAGCTGACGCCGAGGATCTGGGTCAGCACCAGCGCTTCGCGGCGGTCCGGATCCAGCGCGTCGATGAGCATCTGCACCTCGACGCGCCCGTCGTGGCGTTCGGTCCGGGGCGCGATGGTGGCAATGGTGTCCGCCGTCTCGTAGAGGTCCATCCGCGGGCGCGACATCTCGTGCCGCACCTGATCGACCACCACGCGCCGGGCGATGGAGATCAGCCAGACCCGGGCGGGTGCACGGCCCGAGAATCGCGGCAGCGCACGGATCGCCCGCAGGTAGGTCTCCTGCGTGAGGTCGTCGGCGTTGCGCCGGTCGCCCAGATAGCCGACCAGCCGCCAGACGTCGTCGCGGGTGTGCCGGATGAACTGCTCGAGGGCGCGGTCGTCACCACGGGCGGCGGCGATGGCCAGGTCGGTCACCTCGTCGTCCCCCCGGCGCGCCGTCATGCGGCAACCGTAACGGACGCCACGGGAACTTCTCGCACCGGTGGAACGACCTGTATCAAGGAGACATATGCCGGAGCAGCCGACCGGCAGCCAAGCACTGGGAGGCGTAGTGACCACCGTCACGCCGCAGGACAAGACGTCGGCCTTACCCGACGCCGACGCCGTCCGACGCGTCGAGCTCGAGGTGTCGGGCATGACGTGCGGGGCATGCGCCGCGCGGGTGGAACGCAAGCTGAACAAGGTCGACGGCGTGCACGCCTCGGTCAACTACGCGACGCGGATCGCGACGATCGACGCGCCACCGGAGATGATGGCCGACGACCTCTGCGTCGTCGTCGATCAGGCGGGCTACTCGGCGCAACAGCGGGGTTCGGGTCCGATCGATCCCGACGACGATCCCGACCGCCGCTACGCCGCCGGCATCTTCCGGCGGCTCGTCGTGGCGTTGGTGCTGTTCATCCCGCTCGCCGATCTGTCGATCATGACCGCGACCATTCCGCAGGTTCGTTTCCCGGGCTGGCAGTGGGTGCTGATCGGGTGGGCCACCCCGATCCTGACGTGGTGCGCGTGGCCGTTCTACCGGGTGGCGATCCGCAATCTGCGGGTCGGCGCGCTGTCGATGGAGACGCTGATCAGCCTCGGCGTGGCATCGGCCACGGTGTGGTCGCTCTACTCGATGTTCACTCAGGGGCAGGCGCCGGTCGACGAAGGCGTGTGGCAGGCGATCCTCGGCAGTGACTCGATCTACCTCGAGGTCGCCGCGGGCGTGACGGTGTTCGTGCTGGCCGGACGCTACTTCGAGGCACGTGCCCGGTCGGAGGCCGGCGGCGCGCTGCGGGCGCTGGCCGCGCTCGGCGCCAAGGACGTGACGGTCCTGCTCCCATCCGGCGCCGAGATGCGCATCCCGGTCGGCGAACTCAAGGAGGGACAGCAGTTCGTCGTCCGTCCCGGCGAGACCATCGCCGCCGACGGACTGGTCGTCAGCGGATCGGCCGCCATCGACATGAGCGCGATGACCGGCGAGTCCCGGCCGAACGACGTCGAGACCGGGGACAGCGTGGTCGGCGGGACCGTCAGTCTCGACGGGCGACTGATCGTCGAGGCAGCCCAGGTCGGCGACGACACCCAGTTCGCGGCGATGGTGCGGCTCGTCGAGGAGGCACAGACCGGCAACGCCAACGTCCAGCGCCTCGCCGACCGGATTGCCGGGGTGTTCGTGCCGGTGGTCATCGTCATCGCCGTGGCGACCGTCGCGGGCTGGTTGCTCGCGGGTGCCGACGTGGACAAGGCGATCGCCGCCGGTCTGGCGGTCCTGGTCATCGCCTGCCCGTGCGCGCTGGGTCTCGCCACGCCGACCGCGTTGATGGTCGCATCCGGCCGGGGCGCGCAACTCGGCATCTTCCTGAAGGGCTATCAGACCCTGGACGCCTCCCGCGATGTCGACACCGTGGTCTTCGACAAGACCGGCACCCTCACCAACGGGGCGCTGACGGTGACCGACGTCGTCGTCACCGCCGGACACCGGCGCGACGACGTGGTGACCGCCGCCGCCGCGGTCGAGCACGCGTCGGAACACGCGGTCGCCGCGGCCATCGCGGCCGCCGCCGAGATCGGTGACCGCGTCGTCGAGGACTTCGTCGCTGAACCCGGGCGCGGCGTGCGCGGCATCGTCGACGGAAGTCGGGTGCGGGTCGGGTCACCGCGGTGGGTCGCCAGGTCGCTGGCCGTGCCCGCCGATCTGGCGCGGGCCCGTCGCGACGCCGAGGAGCGCGGCCAGACGGTGGTCTACGTGGCCGTCGACGACGAGGTGTGCGGGGCGATCGCGGTGGCCGACACGGTCAAGGACAGCGCCGCATCGACCATCGCCGAGCTGAGGCGACTGGGGATGCGCACCCTGTTGGTCACCGGGGACAACACCGCCGCGGCGCGCATGGTCGCCGATCAGGTCGGCATCGACGAGGTCGTCGCCGAGGTGCTGCCCGACGAGAAGGTCGCGCGTATCGAGCGGCTGCGCGAAGAGGGCCGCGTCGTCGCCATGGTCGGTGACGGCATCAACGACGGACCGGCGCTGGCCACCGCCGACCTCGGGCTCGCCATCGGCCGCGGCACCGATGTGGCGATCGCCGCGGCCGACATCATCCTGGTGCGCAACGACCTGCACAGCGTGGTCGAGGCGCTCGGACTCGCGCGCGCCACACGCACGACGATCCGCACCAACATGATCTGGGCGTTCGGCTACAACGTCGCGGCCATCCCGATCGCCGCGGCGGGCCTGCTCAATCCCCTCATCGCCGGTGCGGCGATGGCGTTCTCGTCGTTCTTCGTCGTGTCGAACAGTCTGCGGCTGCGGAAGTTCGCCGAGGGGCGCCGCTGGACGGGGAACGAGTCGTGAGAACCCGGATGCGAGGAGCGGCCGTGGCGGCGGCGGCCGGGATCGCGCTCCTCGGGCTGGCGGCCTGCGGCACCGACGAAAACGCGGTCACCGACGTTCCTGCGTCGCAGGCGTCGACGCTGATCAACAACTCGATCGAGCCCGCTCAGGTGGACCAGATCGCCGACGCGGTGCGCAGCCAGGGGCTGACGCTGACCGGACAGCACGACGCCACTGCGCAACTCTGCAAGGACGCCGGCTGCACCGACGCGATCGCCTTCGATCAGCTGACCATCCTGAAGTTCCCGTCGACCGGGCGCGCCGCGCTGTACAACGGTTCGATCGACGGCGGCTATCAGGTCCTCGACCTGGTCGTCACCTTCCCGCCGAACACGTCGCCGGAAGTGACAGAGCGCTACCAGGAGGCGGTCCACCTGGCGGTGCGCTGACCGCCGTCAGGATCGATGCTTGGACAACTCGGCCAGCATCTGGTTGTACGACGACAATTCGTCGTTGTATGCGTCGGCATGCCGGTCGGCCCGGCGCGCCGACCGACGGTCCGACGTCGCCCATTGGCTGACCAGCGCGATCACCACCAGCAACGCCGGCACCTCGCTGGCGCCCCAGGCGATCGCGCCGCCGAGGAACTGGTCGGAATGCAGATCGGCCAGCCACGGCAACCGGAGGTACTGGTAGAAGGTGCCGCCGATCAGCGAGCTCATCGTCATCGTCGCGATACCGAAGAAGGCGTGGAACGGCATGATCGCGAACAGCAGCCCGAGTCGCGCCAGGAACGGCAGCCGTTTCGGGCCGGGGTCGATGCCGATGATGATCCAGTAGAAGACGTAGCCGGTGAGCAGGAAGTGCACGCTCATCAGGTCGTGTCCCCAGTGGTAGCGGGCCAACGTGTCGAACAGGGCGGTGAAGTACACCGCGTACAGGCTCAGCACGAACATCAGGAATGCCACCGCGGGGTTCGAGATGAACCGGGTGAAGCGCGAGTGGACGAGCCACACGATCCACTCCCGCGGACCGGGAAGGCCGCCGGCGCCGGCGGTGGGCAGGGCTCGCAGCGCCAGCGTCACCGGGGCACCGAGGACCAGCAGCACCGGCACGAACATGTTCAACGCCATGTGTTCGGCCATGTGCACGCTGAACATCGCCATCCCGTAGGTCCGCACCCCCGACGACGTCACGATCAGCAGCGATGCGCAGCCACCGATCCAGGCGGCCGTCCGCGTCCACGGCCACTCGATGCCGGTCCCCTTGAGCTGCCGCACCCCGATCAGATAGCCGACCGCCAGCACGATCGCCCCGACACCGAGGAACAGGTCGAGGCGCCAATCGAACGCCAGCCGCAGCACCGACGGCGGATGCGGAAGTCGGTAGCCGAGGAAGACATCCCAGGTCGTGAACTCGTGTTGTAGGAGCGCGGGTGCGGTGCGCGTCGCCATCGCGGCCAATGCCACCTGTGTCGTCACCGCCGCCGCGACACCACCGAGCAGCAGGGACATCGCCGAACCCGGTATCGCCGCGCTTCGGCGCACCGCGCGGACCAGGACGGTGTCGATCACCGTGCCGATGACGAGTGCCAGCGCGGCGACGATCGACCAGCGCCCGTAAGCGGTGGTCATGAGTGACCCGGCCGGCACGAGGAAGACCAGCAGGATCGCGCCGTACACCAGCGCGGCCACATCGAGGGCCAGGGAGATGACGACGACCCGCTGCCACGTCTGCAGACGATCGGCCGCCGGGGTGTCCCGGCCAAGCGTGATGGCTGCCGCGATGCGCAGCCCGGTCAACGCGCTCACCGCCGTCGCGAACACGATCACCGCGGTGGTCGTGAAGTCGTGGTTCGGGCCCTGCCCGGCGTTGCCGGCCACCGGCAGTGCGACGACAGCAATCGCGGCCGGGATCAGGCACAGCGCATGCGCGGTCCACCGCAGCGACAGGCGCGTCACGAGGGTGATCACGAGGGCGCAGCACGCGCTCACGATCCAGGCCACGGCCTGTTCGGATGCGTCGATGAACGACCACAGGTGGGCTTGCCCCACCAGGGTGCCCGCCGGCGTCCCGGCCCGGTCGGCAGCGGTCACGAGCACCATGAGCACCGCCAGCACCAGCCAGATGGGTGCCAGCCGGGAGATCAACCGGTGCACGCGATACACCTCGACACCGATGACGTTGTCCTTGTCCGGCCGGGCCGCGACGGCGACGAACGCCAGCCCGCCGAACACGATCGCGACCAGCAGGAGGGTCACGTAGAAGCCGCTCGGGGCGAGGATCGCGGTGAACGCTCCCGGATAGGAATCGCCGGTCTCGACAAACCGTGTCGTTCCGGACACCGATGCGTGGATCGCCATCACGACGACTCCGACCGCGGCCACCGCTATGACGACCGATTGTGGGGACATGCGCGGCACGCGCGTCACGGACTCGACCATTGACCTTCAGACCGTCTCGACTTCGTCCGGCGCGAGCCGCCGAACGCTGTGGCCCCACTCTACGACGGGCCGTCGTACTCGAGAAAAACGTGGTGACCGGCGTCACAGCGAGGGTCGCGGGATCGGCGGGAACCATCCGGCGACGCCACCCGACTACTTCAGTGAGCGCACATCAGCCCACCCGATCCCGGAGATCAACCACGTGACCACCAAACCCCCGGTCGACACCGACCCGTCGAGCCTCGACGCGTCCGGTGACCGAGAATCCGCCCCGACCACGACACCCGGCAATGCCGGCCAGAGTGCCTGGAATCGGTGGCGGCCGCTGCTGTTGCGCTGGCATTTCTACGCCGGCCTGTTCGTCGGCCCATTCCTGCTCGTCGCCGCGCTCAGCGGCGTGCTGTATGCCCTGATCCCGCAGGTCGACGCGGCGGTCTACCGCCACGAACTCGTCGTCGACGATCCCGGGACCGCACAACTGCCGCTGAGCGATCAGGTCGCCCGGGCTCGCGCCGCCCAGCCGGACGGAACGCTGGCGAGCATCACACCACCGCCGACCGCAACCGACAGCACGCGCGTGACCTTCGCGGTGGACGGGCTGCCGGAGAGCTACGTGCAGACGGTGTTCGTCGATCCGTACAGCGGGGAGGTCCTCGGCAATCTGACCACCCTCGGCCAGTGGCTGCCCGTGCGGGCGTGGTTCGACGAACTGCACCGCAACCTCCACCTCGGTGCCGTGGGCCGCAACTACAGTGAGCTCGCCGCGAGCTGGCTGTGGTTCGTCTCGCTCGGCGGCCTGGTCCTGTGGATCGGATACCGTCGGCGCACCAAGACGGCGCGACGCCTACTGGTCCCCGACCGCTCCGCACCCCGGCGCCGGCGACTGCTCACCCTGCACGGCGCCGTCGGGATCTGGGTGGTCGTCGGCCTGCTCGCCCTGTCGGTCTCCGGATTGACCTGGTCGCGATGGGCGGGCGCAAATGTCGCCGATCTGCGCAGCGAACTCTCCTGGACCACACCTGCGGCGTCGACGACGCTCGGTGAGCCGGCCGCGGGCTCGACCGGTCATCACGGTGGGGGTTCCGCGAAAGGTGAACCCGCGTCCGCGGATGCCGTGGAGTCGGCGGCGATCGCGTCGGTGAACGGCGTCTACCGCACCGCGCAGCAGGCGGGTCTGCGTGGTCCGATGGTGCTCACGCCACCGGCCGATTCCGACAGCGCCTGGACCGTCGGCGAGAACAAGCGCAGCTTCCCGACGCGCTACGACTCGATCTCGGTCGACCCGCAGACCTACACGGTGCTCGACCGGATCGACTTCGCGCAGTGGCCGTTCATGGCCAAGTTGGCCGACTGGATCATCGGCGCGCACATGGGCATCCTGTTCGGCGTCGTGAACCAGATCGCGCTCGCCGCACTCGGGATCGGGCTGATCACGCTGATCGTCGTCGGCTATCTGATGTGGTGGCGCCGACGCCCCACGAAGTCGCAACGGACATGGCCAGCACCCCCGCGTCGTGGCGCACTCGGCGACCTCAAGCCCGCCGAGTCCGTGGCGGTCGTCGTGGTGATCGCCCTGCTCGGCTGGTTCCTGCCACTGTTCGGTCTGACCCTGGCGCTGTTCGTCATCGCCGACTCCGTGGTCGGTGTCGTGCGGTCTCGACGTGAACCCGTCGAAAGCCCGGGCACGTGATCGACGACATCTTCCTGCGCTGGTTCGTCACCGGCCTGTTCGGCCTCGCCATCGTCGAATGCGCGTATTCGCTGGTCGGGCACCGCATGCGGTGGCCCGGCGTGATCGGCCACCTGCTGCACATCGCCATGTCGGTCGCCATGCTGGTCATGGCGTGGCCGTTCAGCTCCGGGTGGCCGACCGTCGGGCCGATGGTGTTCTTCATTGTGGCGGCCGTGTGGTTCGCGGGCGCCGGACTCGCCCTCGCCTCCTCGGGTGACGAACGCATGGCCGACGGCTACCACACGGTGATGATGGCCGCGATGGCCTGGATGTACGCCGTGATGAACGGAAACATCCTGCCGGGCACGGGTTCTGACGCGCCGATGGCGATGGGCATGCCTGGCATGACGACCATGTCGGTGGCGCACTCGCACGGCGGCACCGACATGCAGGTGGACGTGTCCCAGCCGGGCTACGTCACGGTCGTCGACTGGGTGCTGGGCATCGGTTTCCTGGTCGCCGCGGTGGTCTGGCTGTACGTCTACTTCGGTCGACGACGCGGCTCGGACCGGCCGGCGGGCCTGCTCACCCACGCCGGCGAGCTGTGTCAGGTGTTCATGGCCGCCGGGATGGGGATCATGTTCCTGCAGATGGTCTGAGCGGATCCCGCACGGCGTTGCCCGGTCGCACACCCCACGCCGCGAAGCCGAGGCCGACCAGCACCGGCAGGTGCGACAGGATGCGCGCGAGGGTGACCTCGCCGTCGACGGCGTCGGAGATGACGTAGCCCGCGAGCACGACGGTGAACACCGTGAGCACCACCAGCAGTCCCGCGAGCGCGCGCTGCCACCATGCGGCGACCACCATGCAGACACCCAGCGCCATCGCCCAGGCGGTGGTCTCGTTCATCAGGTGGGTGCCGTCGGTCGTGCCCGCGTGGCCGGACATCATCCCGAAGTCGTCGCCGGTCATCTGCAGCATCGCGACGATGATCTGCGCGACGCCGGCACAGGTGAGGCCGATGCGGACCACGTTGTCGGACAACCGTTCTCGCCGTCGCTGGGTCGACGACGGTCGCGCCTGCGCCACCCGGGTGAGGATCGCGTCGGTGGGATCCGCGGACGGCCCGGGAGCGACTGCGCTCATCGTCTCGGCCTGTGCGGTGGCCGTCGCGTACCAGGCCCGGCACTCCGCACATCCGGCGACATGCTGATCGACGCGCGCAGCGGGGACCCCCTCGTTCTCCCCGTCGATCCGCGCGGACAAGGCCTCCCGCGCCACCTCACACCTCACGCCACCATCATGACGCATCGACGTCGCCGACCGGCCCCCGCGGACGGCGCCAACAACCGGGCGGGCCTTCCGTCGACGGCGCAACTGTGCCATCTTGTGACCATCGACACCGCCGAACCACTCGCCGATCACACGCCGCGCCGATCCGTCATCGCGCATTCGTGGCGTCGGTCGGCGCTGGCCGGGGTGCGCCCCGACGGCACACCGCCCACGACCCTCGTCGACATCGCATCGGCCGATCCGTTGCTCGACGCCGCACGCCCGGTGCTCGATGAGGCCGCCGCCCGGCTCGCCGACACGGACACGTCGCTGTTGCTCGTCGACCAGGAGTGCCGGATGGTGACGCGCGTGGCGTTCGGCGGCACGGTCGAACGCCGACTCGACGAGTTGGGGGCCTCTCCCGGAATCGCGTTCGGCGAGGACATCGTCGGCACCACCGCCCTCGGCACCCCCGCCGAGACCCGCGACGGCATCGCCATCAACGGTCGAGAGCACTATCTCGAACAGTTCAAGAACCTGAGCTGCTTCGGACAGCCGATCATCCATCCCGCCACCCGGCGCCTGGCCGGCATCCTCTGCATGACCGAGGTCGCCGACCAGATCAATCCACTCGCGGTGCCGTTCGTCAACGGCATCGTCGCCGACATCGCCGACCGTCTCCTCGACCGGTCGCGCGCCCACCAACGGCGGGTGCTCGACGCGTTCCAGCGCGCGGCGCCCCGCCGCGACATCGCCGTCGCCGCGATCGGCGACGACCTCCAGCTGACGAATGCCCTTGCCGCCGAATTACTCTCCACCACTGACATCGGCACTTTGCGCATGATCGCGGCCGACCCGGGTCTGCGTGATGCGACGCTGCCACTCTCGTTGGTCTCCGGGGCAGACGTCGAGGTGCGGGTGGAACCGGTCGCGGGCGTTCGGGGCGCGGCGCTGTTCCGCTTCCGACCCGTCGAACCGCCCCCGACGTCCGGTGTGCCGATCTCGGCCCCGACCCCGTCGGCGGCCGGCATCGCGATCACCGGCGAGCCGGGCACCGGACGCACCACCCGCGCGCTCGCCGCCGCCGGCGACTCCGCGCCGATCGTCGTGGACGTGGCCGAGGAACTCATCGCCGGCACGATCCCGGACATCCCGGCACTCGTCCACCGATCCCGGCGCGAACGATGCGCGCTGGTCATCGACGGCGCCGATCTGCTCGACGAACGATCGGTCGCGCTCCTGGGGAAGGCCGCCGCACAGGCCACCGCCGCGGCGCCCATCGTCATCGTCACCGGCCCACGCGACCAGATCGGCTCGGCGGTCGCGGCCCTGCTCGCACGATGCACGACCCGCGTCGACCTGACACCGCTGCGACATCGCACATCCGGGCTCGCCGCCCTTGCCGCCGCCACCCTGTCCGACCTCGACGCCGATCTCGCCCTGTCCGGGCAGGCGACCGACGCGTTGATGTGCCAGGACTGGCCCGGCAACCTCACCGAACTGCGATCGGTTCTGGCCCGCGCCGCCACCAGCTGCCGGGCCCGGGCCGCCCGGGTCGTCGAGCCCGCCGACCTGCCCGACGGCTACCGCACCACGAGCCGCGCCGCGCACCTGTCCGGCCGGGAACAGGCCGAACGAACGGCCATCGTCGACGCCCTCGAGCGGGCCGCCGGCAACAAGGTGCACGCCGCCCGCGAGCTCGGGATCAGCCGGACCACGCTGTACGCACGCATCCGCGCGCTGGGCATCTGAACCGCAGCCCGCACCCCTCCGCATCGAGTAAGCAACCGCCGCTCCCGCCGGTCGCGTAAGCGCCCGAGCTCGCGAAGCCGCGCATCGAGACACCCCCGCCGCCACCGTCACTCCCCCCGCCGGTCGATCTCGATGCGGTCGTCGCAAGCTCCTCCCTTACTCGATCCAAGGAGTCAGCCCGCGAGCGCCAGCGAGCGAGCGCATCGAGACCCCGCCCCAGCGCACCCGTGTACAGCCCGGTGTTCAGTTTCTGGACATGGCGACGGCTTCTCGGGGTGGCAGAAATGAATCGGGTCACATCTATGACCCAGATCACTCGGCCGGCAGGGCCGAGCGTCACGCCTGACCCAGGAGGTTCTCCATGACCGCCGTCGCCACCGACCTGCTCCCCAAGGTCCGCGACTTCATCTCCCGCGACCGCCAGATGTTGATCGGGGGTGAGTGGGTGTGGGCGGCTTCCGGCCGCACCTTCGAGACCATCGATCCGGCCACTGCGCGCCCGATCACCTCGGTCGCCCACGGCGACGCCACCGATGTCGACCGCGCCGTCGCCGCCGCCCGCCGGGCGTTCGACGACGGCCCGTGGACGCGGATGAAACCCAATGAGCGCGAACGACTCCTGTGGAAGGTCGGCGACCTGCTCACCGAACGCGCCGCCGAGTTCGGTCAGCTCGAGGCCCTCGACAACGGCAAGGCCGCCACCATCGCCACCGCCGTGGACACGTCCTGGTCGGCCGACATCTTCCGCTACAACGCCGGTCTGGCCACCAAGATCACCGGGTCCACCGTCGACGTGTCGATGCCGTTCGTGCCCGGCGGTGAGTTCCACGCGTACACGCTGCGCGAGCCGGTCGGCGTGTGCGGACTGATCGTGCCGTGGAACTTCCCGCTGCTGATGGCCGCCTTCAAGCTGGCGCCCGCGCTGGCCGCCGGCAACACGGTGATCCTCAAGCCCGCCGAGCAGACCCCGCTGACGGCGCTGTTGCTCGGCGAGATCTTCACCGAGGCGGGCTTCCCGCCGGGTGTCGTCAACATCGTCACCGGGTACGGCGAGGCCGGCGCCGCGCTCGCCGCGCACGACGACGTCGACAAGATCGCGTTCACCGGGTCCACGGAGGTCGGCAAGAAGATCGTCGACGCCGCCAAGGGCAATCTGAAGAAGGTGTCGCTGGAACTCGGGGGCAAGAGCCCGAACATCGTGTTCGCCGACGCCGACTTCGAGAAGGCCGTTGCCGGATCGGTGGCCGCGTGGATGTTCAACCACGGCCAGTGCTGCGTCGCCGGTACCCGTCTGTTCGTGGAGCGCCCCATCTTCGACGACTTCACCGCCGCCGTCGCCGAGGCCGCGTCGCAGGCCAAGATCGGACCCGGCCTCGATCCCGCCACCGAACTGGGACCGCTGGTCTCCCAGGAGCAGTTCGATCGCGTCTCCGGCTACCTCGCGGCCGGCCTGGCCGACGGCGCGCGCGCCCTGACCGGTGGAAAGCGTTGGGGCGATGAGGGTTTCTTCATCGAGCCGACGGTGTTCGTGGACGTCGAACCGCACTACTCCATTGTCGCCGAGGAGATCTTCGGCCCGGTGGTCGCCGCGATGCCGTTCGACGCCGACACCGGAGTGGCTGCCGCGGCGAATGATTCGATCTATGGTCTGGCCGCGGGCATCTGGACACAGGATCTCTCGAAGGCCCACAAGACCGCTCGGCAGATCAAAGCCGGTTCGGTGTGGGTGAACCAGTACAACGGATTCGACACCGCGATGCCGTTCGGGGGCTATAAACAATCCGGGTGGGGTCGCGAACTCGGTTCGTCCGCCATCGACCTCTACACGCAGACGAAAGCCGTCAACGTCGCACTCTGATCACAACTCTCAACCTTCGCAAAGGAGCGAACATGAAGACCAAGGCCGCCATTCTGACCGGCGTCGGCAAGCCCTTCGAGATCACCGAACTCACCCTCGACCCACCCGGTGACGGCGAGGTTCTCATCAAGTACACCGCTGCGGGGCTGTGTCATTCGGATCTGCACCTCACCGACGGCGACCTCCCGCCCCGCTTTCCCATCGTCGGCGGCCATGAGGGCGCCGGCATCATCGAGGAGATCGGACCGGGAGTCACCAAGGTCAAGCCAGGCGACCACGTCGTCTGCAGTTTCATCCCGAACTGCGGCACCTGCCGGTACTGCTCGACCGGACGGCAATCGTTGTGCGACATGGGCGCAACGATCCTGGAGGGTTCGATGCCCGACGGCTCGTTCCGTTTCCATGACGGCGACACCGACTTCGGCGCCATGTGCATGCTGGGCACGTTCGCCGAACGGGCCACCATCAGCCAGCACTCGGTGGTGAAGGTCGACGACTGGCTGCCGCTGGAAAAGGCGGTGCTCGTGGGCTGCGGAGTGCCGACCGGGTGGGGCTCGGCGGTATACACCGGTAACGTTCGCGCAGGCGACATCGTGGTCATCTACGGCATCGGCGGCATCGGTATCAATTCGGTACAGGGCGCCGTCCACGCGGGCGCGAAGGCCGTGATCGTCGTCGACCCCATCGCCTTCAAGCGCGAGACCGCTCTCAAGTTCGGCGCCACCCATGCCTTCGCCGGCGCCGCCGAGGCGCAGGAGAAGATCACCGAACTCAGTTGGGGCCAGGGCGCCGACTGCGCGATCGTCACCGTCGGCACGGTCGACGAGGACGTGGTCTCCGCGGCCATCGGCGCCGTCGGCAAGGGCGGCACAGTGGTGTTGACCGGCTTGTCGAGCCCGGAGAAGTTCACCGTGCACTGGCCCGGAATCGACCTGACGCTCAACGAGAAGTCGATCAAGGGCAGCCTGTTCGGCTCGGCCAACCCGCAGTACGACATCGTGCGGCTGCTCCGGCTCTACGACGCCGGTCAGCTCAAGCTCGACGAGCTGGTCACCCAGACGTACACCCTCGACCAGGTCAACCAGGGCTACCAGGATCTACGGGACGGCAAGAACATCCGCGGGGTGATCCTCCACGACAGCTGAGCGGAAGGGGAGGTCCCGACGGCACCAAACGCCGATCGGGGCCTCCCCGGTTCGCTGATCGAGTAAGTAACCTGCGCCGCCGCAGGCAGCCAGCGCGGGCCGGGAAGAGCCGCAGCCCTTTTCGCTGATCGAGTAAGCAATCTGCGCCGCTGCAGGCGGCCAGCGCGGGCCGGGAAGAGCCGCAGCCCTTTTCGCTGATCGATCTCGGTGCGGTCGTCGCAGGCTCCTCCCTTACTCGATCCAAGGAGTAAGCCCGCGAGCTTGCGAGCGAGCGCATCGAGATCAACGGTGAACGAGATCTCGATGCGGACCCTCGCAAGCTCGGGGCCTTACTCGATCAGCGGGTGGGGCGACTCTTCGAGTCAGGCTCCGAGCGCAGCAGCACGAACCGCGAAACCGGCCGCCCGTTGCGCGGAACCCACTCACCCACGAACGATGTGGAAGTCGTACGCCGACTCGGCGTGCTGGCCGTCGTCGATGCCGTCCATCTCGTGCTGACGGTCGGCGCGCAGACCCATGGTGTATTTCAGCGCCAGCCCGATGATCGCGGTCACCGCCATGGCGTAGGCGAGGACGGCGAGCACGGCGACCGCCTGGCGCCACAGTTGGTCGAGGCCACCGCCGTAGAACAGACCGTCGACGCCGGCCGGTGCCGACGAACTCGCGACGAGACCGATCATCAGCATGCCGACGACACCGCTGACGAAGTGCACGCCGACGACGTCGAGCGAGTCGTCGTAGCGCCACCGGAATTTCAGCTCGATGGCATAGGACGCGATCGCACCGGCAGCCGCGCCGATCGCGAGCGCCCCGATCGGGGTCACCGCCGAGCACGACGGAGTGATGGCCACGAGGCCCGCGACCACACCGGACGCGGCGCCGAAGGAGGTCGGGCGGCCATGCCGGACACGTTCGACGACGAGCCAGGTGACCATCGACATGGCGCCCGCGCCAAGGGTGTTGGCGGCGACGAGCGCGGCAGCCCCGTCGGCGGCCAACGTCGAGCCGGCGTTGAACCCGAACCACCCGAACCAGAGCAGTCCCGCACCGAGCATCACGAAGGGCAGATTGTGTGGACGCATCGGATCCTTGGGCCAGCCCCTCCGGCGTCCCAGTAGCACCGCGACGACGAGTGCCGATGCGCCGGAATTGATTTCCACCACGGTGCCACCGGCGAAGTCGATCGCCTTCAGATGGCTGACAATCCAGCCGCCGTGTTCGGCGGTGAGTCCGGGTGCGCTGAACACCCAGTGCGCCACCGGAACATAGACCAGCAGCGCCCAGAGGGTCGCGAACACGAGCCATGAGACGAACCGCATGCGGTCGGCGACGGCCCCGGCGATCAGCGCGACCGTGACCATCGCGAACCCGGCCTGGAACACCACGAACAGCATCGCCGGGATCGTTCCGACGAGCGGCATGCCGTCGGTGTTCGCGCCCGCGGTTCCGTAGTGCCCGAAGAGGCCTTTCAGCCCGGGATAGGTGGTGACGTCACCGATGATGCCGCCGTGATCCGGGCCGAACGCCAGCGAATACCCGACGACGACCCAGACGACCCAGACGATCGGGATGGCCGACAGGCACATCATCATCATGTTCAGCACGCTCTTCGAGCGGACCATACCGCCGTAGAACAGGGCGAGCGCCGGCGTCATCAAGAGCACCAGGGCGAAGGCCGCCAGCATCCACGCGGTGTTGGCGCCGTCCGGGGCGCCCAGAGTCGGAAACATGCGGCCTCCTACGTTGTTCGTCGCTTTTTCGCGGCGATCAATCACCTTACGGTCCAGGCGTCGGTGGTGCCCGGCGCACGGAGACCCGACCCGAGAACGCACCATTGCTGCGCGAACCATTCCTGGCGGGTCCAGACGGCGGGTACCGTCAATCTCCATCACATGTCCGAGAGGCCCGACATGACGGTAATGCCACCCGGCCAGGGGTCCGATCCCGCCGTCGCCGCGCCCACGCAGCCGGGACCCGCCACTCGGCAGCCGCCCCAGGTCGACCGGGCCAGCCGTTTCACCGCCCTGGCCGAACAGGCCGAGCAGGTATCGACTCGATACGCCGACGAGGCCGAAAAACTTCGCGCCCGCGCCGACCTGTGGGGCAAGGCCCTGTCAACCGCGATGACGGCCGCCGTCGGATGGGTCACCTGGACCAAGGCCACGGACATCTTTCCCAAGCCCCACAGCAATTGGTCGTTCGTGCTCGCGATCGTGTCGATGGTGTCGATGTGTGTCGCTGTGTTGGTCATCTGGTTCTGGTTCAATCGGCAGACCCGGCCCTTGGCCATGAGCCTCGACATCGGTGCCATGCGGCGTGATTGGCCGCGGACGATCAGTCGGCGTGATGCCACCGCCGTCGCGCAGATCTACGCCGAACTCGGACACACCAACCGGATGGACGAACACGAGGCTGCCCGCGCAGCCGAACAGCATGCGGAGGGGTCCGGCCGCCGCCACACAGCGGACGCGACGGCTGCCATCGCCTCGAACCTGATCAGGCAGTACGCCGACATCGCCGTCGACAAGGAAGCCGCAGCCGAGGCCGGAACGGTCCCAATCGGGTGGTCCTCCCCGAGGCCTGTGGCACCGTCTCGTTGGCGGCCGGATCGGCGGTCACACTCGCCGACGTGACAAGGCTCGGAAATGCACTGGCGAAATGTCGCGCGGAAACCGCACACCGCGATCAGCTGGCGCCCATCGACTGCGCCGCTCTCGAAGCGCACCTCGCCAAGGCAGTGGCGGCTCTCACCTCCGGGTCGTGACAGCGCTACACGAGAAGCACCGTTCCCCCGTCAGAACCCGGAACTCCACGCACCCAATCGCTGCAACAACGGCCGTTTCTTGTCCATGTGCCCCTTCATCCGGGCGAGGATCTCGGCGAGCGCCTCGATCGCCTCCACGATGTGCGGACCCTTGTTCAGCATCACGCATTCGGCGCGTTCGCCGGCGGCGGCGTCGGTGACCTCGGCGCGTGTGGGCAGGCCACGGTCGGCGAGGTTGTCGAGGACCTCGGTCGCCCAGATCACCGGCACATGCGCGGCTTCGCACAGCCACAGGATCTCCTCCTGGACCTCGGCGAGACGCTCGAACCCGGCCTCGACGGCGAGGTCGCCCCGCGCGATCATGACGCCGATGCGCCGGGTGCGCATGAGTTGCAGCAGCGTCACCGGCAGGGCCGAGAACCCGGCCACCGTCTCGATCTTGAGCACCACACCGAGATCCGAGGCGCCGCGGTCGGCGAGCTCGCGCTGGAGTGAGGCGACGTCGTCGGGGCCGCGGACGAACGACAGATTCACCATGTCCGCGAGTTCCACCACGGCGTCGAGGTCGGCGATGTCGTCGTCGGTGAGCGCCGGCACCGGCAGCACGGTGTCGGGCAGGTTGATGCCCTTCTCCGCCCGCAGCTTGCTGCCGTTGAGCGCGGCGCGCGTCACGCCGACCGTGACGGCATCGGCGCCGACTCCGGTCACCACGCCCTCGATCTTGCCGTCGTCGAAGTAGACACGGTGCCCGGTCTCGACCGCGGCGAACACCTCCGGGAGGCTGCAACCGATCCGGTGGCGACCGTCGTCAGTGGGGACCGTCGGCGACATGTCGGCGGTCACCGTGATGGTGTCGCCACGAAAGATGCGCAGCGCCTGGACCGTGGGCGGGATCTCGCCGACCGTCGTGACACCGGCACCGGCCGTAACCTCGAGTCCCGGTGTGAGATAGACGGTTCGGGCGGTGGCCACCAGTACCCCGCAGGTGGCGACCTCGAGGACCTCGAGTTCGCGGAAGCGGCCGCGGGCGTCCTCCATGGTCAGGGCGTCACCGACCTCGCGGGCCGCGAGCCACTCGGTGTCCACCACCGGCACCGCATCCTGGACGTCGGAGCGGACCGGGGCCTCTCCGAGCCAGAAGAGGGCCGAGATCAACACTCGCCCCAGCGGATCACGCGACGGCCGGACCTTGAGGACCTGTGGCCCCGGCGCGATCGGCCCGGTGCGCAGTTTGGGTCCGGCGAGGTCCATGGCGATCCTGACGCGCGAGTTCGCGGCGCGGACGTTGGCGGCGATGGCGCGCCATGCGGCCGGGTCGTCGTGGGCGCAGTTGATGCGCGCGAGGTCCATCCCGGCGTCCGCGCAGCGCTGCACGAATCCGGAGTCTGTGGCGGCGGTGCTCGGCATCGTGACCATCACACGGGTGGACCGATCACTCGGCTCACCACCCAGCAGCGCGGCGGCATTCTCCGCGAGTTGCAGTCCGCCCGACTCGCCGTCGAACTCGGCCTCGCCGATGCTCGGTTCGGGCTCACCGAGGGCGTCGTCGATGATCCGGATGACCGCGTCGAGGTTGCCGAGCACGCCGGATTCCATGCGCCCCAAGGAGGAGAGCCCCTCGGCGGAGAGTCGGGGTTGCAGGCCACGCAGGTCGTGGGAGCGCACCGAACGGTAGTGGACGATGTTGGCGGCGCTGTCGCGGTGGACCGGGTCGACGGCGCCGATCAGCTCCCGCGCGACCTCCTCGGCGGCCAGCGCCTCGGTGCGCAGATCCGTCAGTTCGGTTCGCAGGGCACCCAGGCGTTGTCTTCTGGCCTCATCCATCCCGCATTCCCCCTCGTCGCCCGACGCCGGCCACCACCCATCGTGCCAGTGGTCGGCGTCAGGCGCCGGACGTCAGAGCGGCGGTGACGAGTTCGCTCCAGGTCGCGACCACCTGGGCGCGGCGTTTGGAGTCGTCGGAGAGTGTGTCGGCCAACCCGAGGCCTCGGGCGAGGTCGAGGGTGGCCTGCGCGATGCGATGGGTCTGCGGGTGGACGCCGGCGGGGTCGAGAGCGGCGACGGTCATCTCGTGTGCGGCGTGCGCGAACTTGCTCTCCATGGGCAGAATCAGTTGGCGCAGCATCGAATCCGACGCGGCTGCGGCCCACACCTGCAGCGCCGCCTTGAATTGTGTGCCCGTGTAGATGTCGACCGCCCGGTCGATCGCCGCGCGCACCCGTTGCGGCCCCTCCGGTGGCGCGACGGCCGCGGCCGATGCGCTCGACGTCATGTCGTCGAAGATCTGCTCGAGCGCAGCCGTGATCAGCGCCTCGCGGGTCGGGAAATGGTGTTGCGCGGCACCGCGGGACACCCCGGCACGTTCGGCGACCGCGGCCAGCGTGGCGGCCGACCAGCCGTCGGAGGCGAGCGCCTCGATGGTCGACCGCAGCAGTCGTTCTCGGGTGAGCCGCGACCGTTCCTGTTGCGGCTCACGCGGGTTCGAGGTTCGTGCGCTGCCGGTGGTCACGGTACGTCGGGTTCGGCGAGATCCCAGCGCGGCCGGCGTTTCGACAGGAACGCCGACATCCCTTCGCGTGCTTCGTCGGACGCGAACAGTGCGGCCGATTCGTCGGCACGTTGCCGAGCGGATTGTTCGAAGCCGGCGATGATCGCCGCCGTGGTGAGGGACTTGGACGCGGCCAGGCCCTGCGGTGATGCCCGGCGGATCCCGGACAGGACGGTATCGACCCCGCTCTCGAGTTCGCCTGCACTGCCGAATGATTCGGTGACCAGCCCGATCCGGACGGCGGTGTCCGCGTCGAAGGTCTCCCCCGACAGGAAGTATCGGCCTGCCGAGCGTGCGGTCATCTTGGGCAGCAACACCAGGGAGATCACCGACGGCGCCAGACCGAGTCGCGACTCGGTGAGCGCGAAGGTGCACGACGGTCCGGCGAGTGCGATGTCGGCCGCGCCGAGCAGGCCGAAGCCGCCGGCGCGCACATGTCCGTCGACGGTGGCGATGACCGGCTTGGGGAGTTCGAGGATGGTCCGGATCACCTCGAGCATCGCGCCGGTGCCCTGCGCCGACACCTCCTCCGGAGAGGCTCCCCGCGCCAGCGCCTCGCTCAGATCGGCTCCGGCACAGAAGGTTCCGCCGGTGTGCGTGAGGACGACGGCCCGGACGTCGGGTTTCGCGGCGGCCTCGCGTAGCCCGGCGAGCAACTGATCGACGAGTGCGGCGCCGAGCGCGTTGCGGTTCTTCGGGGAATCCAGGGTGAGCGTGAGGATTCCGGCGTCCATCGAGGAGTGGACGACCTCCGTCGCCTTCGAACTGGTCATCACGGTGCCCATCGTCTCAGTAGGACTTCGGCAGACCGAGGCTGGTCTGGGCGACGAAGTTGAGGATCATCTCGCGGCTGACCGGGGCGATCCGTGCGATGCGGGCCAGACTCAGCATCGGCGCGAGTCCGTATTCGCTGGACAGTCCGTTGCCTCCCATGGAATGCACGGCGTGGTCGACGATCTTGACGCAGGCCTCGGCGGCAGCGTATTTCGCCATGTTGGCGGGTTCGGCGGCGCCCCAGTCGTCACCGGCGTCGTAGAGCGTGGCGGCCTTCTGCATCATCAGCCTGGCCAACTCGAGTTCGATCTTGCCCTGCGCCAACGGATGTGCGATCGCCTGGTGCGCGCCGATGGGTGTCTTCCAGACGGTGCGGTCGGAGACGTACTCGACGGCCCGGGCGAGGGCGAACCTCCCCATCCCGACCGCCGAGGCGGCACCCATGATGCGTTCGGGATTCAGGCCCGCGAACAGCTGGCTGATGGCGGCGTCCTCGGATCCGACGAGGGCATCCGCGGGGAGGCGGACGTCGTCGAGGAAGAGCAGGAACTGCTTCTCGGGATTCTGCAGTTCCATCTCGATCTGGCGGTATTCGAAGTTCGGTGTGTCGGTGGGCACGATGAACAGGGACGGCTTGAGCCGCCCGGTCTTGGCGTCCTCGGTGCGGGCGACGATCAGCACGGCCTGCGCCTGATCCACCCCGGAGATGTAGATCTTGCGCCCGTTGAGGATCCAGTCCGAGCCGTCGCGGCGGGCGGTGGTGGTGATGTTGTGCGAGTTGGAGCCGGCGTCGGGTTCGGTGATACCGAACGCCATGGTGATGGTGCCGTCGACCAGGCCCGGCAGCCAGCGGCGCTTCTGGTCGTCGGTGCCGAAGCGGGCGATCACGTTGCCGCAGATCGCCGGTGACACGACGAGCATCAGCAGACTGGTGCCGGCCGCGCCGAGTTCTTCCATCACGATGGACAGCTCGTACATGCCGGCGCCGCCGCCCCCGAACTCCTCCGGCAGGTTGACCCCGATGAATCCGAGTTTCCCTGCTTCCGTCCACAATTCGTCTGTCTTGCGGCCTTCGCGGGCACATTCGCGGAAGTACTCGGCGCCGTACTTGTTGCCGAGCGCGGCGACCGCTGCCCGCAGGTCGCTGCGTTCGGCGGATTCGACGAACGGGTTGGTCTCGGTCATCCGGCCTTCTCCTCTGGCTCTTCTGGGGTGGACTGCTCTGTGGTTTCTTCGCTGATCACGGCGAGCACATCGCCGACGGAAAGTTGTTGTCCTGCTTCGACGGACAGCGTCGCGACGATGCCGTCGGCCGGGGCGGCCACGGTGTGTTCCATCTTCATCGCCTCCAGCCACAGCAGTGGTTGCCCGGCGGTGACGCGGTCGCCTTCGACGACGGCGATGCGGATGACCGATCCCGGCATCGGCGCGAGCAGCGAACCGGGCCGCTGCACCGAGGCCGGATCGACGAAGCGTGGCTGCCGGCGCAGTGCGACGCACGTCCCGGGGCCGTCGACGAACACCAGGTCGGCGTAGCGCGACACCCGAAGGGTGCGGCGAACACCGTTCACGTCGGCGACGACGGTCGTCGGCGTGACATCGACGATCGACACACCCTCGGCGCCAGGGAGTTCCACCCCATCGCGGCGCTGCCGGTACCGCACCTCGATCTCGGCGTCGCCACGGACATCCAGGTAGCGCTTGCGCTGATATCCGGACGCGAGGTTGCGCCAGCCCGCCGGAAGTGCGGCCTGCACGCGGGCTGCGGTGCGGTTGGCGGCGGCGTCGGCGAGCGCGGCGGCGATTGCGGCCACCCGCGTGTCCTCGTCGGCTGCGAGGGGTGCGGACAGGGCGCCCAGGCCGACGGTGTCGATGAATGCGGTGTCGGTGTCACCGGAGAGGAACTCGTTGCTGCGCAGCGTGTTCACCAGCATGTCCCGGTTGGTCACCGGTCCGTGCAGGCGGGCGTCGGCGAGTGCGCGGGCGAGCATCGCCGCGGCACGACGCCGGTCGGGTGCCCAGCTGATGACCTTGGCGAGCATCGGGTCGTAGAAGGTGGAGATCTCGCTGCCGTCGACGATGCCGGAGTCCACCCGGATGCCGGGCCGGTCCAGTGGACCGAAGGTGACGTCGGCGGGCAGGTCGATGGCGTGGACGGTGCCCGATTGCGGTTGCCAGTCGGCGGCCGGGTCCTCGGCGTAGAGCCGGACCTCGATCGCGTGCCCGCTCGTGCGGGGTTCGACGACGTCGAGGTGCTCCCCCATCGCCACCCGCAGTTGCCATTCCACGAGGTCGAGGCCGGTGGTCAGCTCGGTGACCGGATGTTCCACCTGCAGCCGGGTGTTGGTCTCCAGGAAGTAGAACCGGCCGGTGGCGTCGGCGAGGAACTCGACGGTGCCGGCACCGGTGTAGCCGATGGCCTCGGCGGCACGCCGGGCGGCGGTGAACAGCCGCTCGCGCAGATCACCGCCGATGCGTTCGACGAGTGGCGCGGGTGCTTCTTCGACGACCTTCTGGTGGCGCCGTTGGATCGAGCATTCGCGTTCGCCGACAGCCCACACCGCGCCGTGGGCGTCGGCCATGATCTGCACCTCGATGTGGTGGCCGCGTTCCACGTACGGTTCGCAGAAGACCGTCGGGTCACCGAATGCCGATTCGGCCTCCCGCGCAGCACCTCTCACCGCATCGTCGAGTTCGGCCAGGGTGCGCACGATCCGCATGCCGCGGCCGCCTCCGCCGGCCGATGCCTTGATCAGCAACGGGAGGTCATCGTCGGTGACCGCGGCGGGATCGATGTTCCCGAGGACCGGTACCCCGGCGTCGGCCATGAGCTTCTTGGCGTTCATCTTCGAGCCCATGGCGGTGATCGCCGACGGCGGCGGGCCGATCCAGGTGAGTCCGGCGTCGATCACCGCCTGCGCGAATTCGGCGTTCTCCGAGAGGAATCCGTATCCGGGATGGATCGCGTCGGCCCCGGCCGATCGGGCCGCCGCGATGATGAGGTCGCCGCGCAGGTAGGTTTCGGCCGATGACGCACCGGGCAGCCGGACCGCCGCGTCGGCCATGGCGACGTGCGGCGCATGCTCGTCGGGATCGGAGAACACGGCGACGGTGCGCATGCCCATGGCGCGGGCGGTCGCGAAGACGCGGCAGGCGATCTCGCCGCGGTTGGCCACGAGGACGGCGCCGAGAGCAGCGGGAGCGGGCCGAGTAGATAGCGAGCTGATCATCGTCTCACCTCACATCCGGAAGACGCCGAAGTTGGTGGTGCCCTCCACCGGCGCGTTGTCGATGGCCGAGAGGCACAGCCCGAGAATGGTTCTGGTGTCACGGGGGTCGATGACCCCGTCGTCGTAGAGCATGCCGGACAGGAAGGCCGGGACCGATTCGGATTCGATCTGGGACTCGATCATCTGCCGCATGGCGGCGTCGGCGGATTCGTCGACGGTGCCGCCGCGCGCCTCGGTGGCGGCGCGGTTGACGATCGAGATGACGCCGGCGAGTTGGGTGGCACCCATGACCGCGGATTTCGCGCTGGGCCAGGCGAACAGGAAACGCGGGTCGTAGGCCCGTCCGCACATGCCATAGTGGCCGGCGCCGTAGCTGGCGCCGATGAGGATCGAGATGTGCGGGACGGTGGAGTTGGAAACGGCGTTGATCATCATCGCACCGTGTTTGATGATGCCGTTCTGCTCGTATTCCTTGCCCACCATGTAGCCGGTTGTGTTGTGCAGGAACAACAGTGGCGTGTTGCTGCGGTTGGCCAGCTGGATGAACTGGGTGGCCTTCTGCGATTCCTGGCTGAACAGCACCCCTTGGGCGTTCGCGAGAACGCCGATCGGGTAGCCGTGGATCCGGGCCCAGCCGGTGCACAGCGAGCTGCCGTATTCGGGTTTGAACTCGTCGAAGTCGCTGTCGTCGACGACGCGGGCGATCACGTCGCGCGGGTTGAACGGGATCTTGAGGTCCGACGGGACGATGCCGAGGAGTTCCTCTGGGTCGTAACGGGGTTCGAGGGGTTCGGCAACCGGACCGGGTCCCTGTTTGCGCCAGTTGAGGCGCGCGACGATGCGACGGCCGATGCGGATGGCGTCCTGTTCGTCGGCGGCGTAGTAGTCGGCGAGCCCGGACCGGCGGGCGTGCATCTGTGCGCCGCCGAGGGATTCGTCGTCGCTGTCCTCGCCGGTCGCCATCTTCACCAGTGGCGGGCCGCCGAGGAAAACCTTGGACTTGTTCTCGATCATCACCACGTGATCGCTCATGCCGGGCACATAGGCGCCGCCGGCCGTCGAGTTCCCGAAGACCAGGGCGATGGTCGGGATACCGGCCGCCGACAGCTGCGTGAGGTCGCGGAACATCCTGCCGCCGGGGACGAACACCTCCTTCTGGGTGGGCAGGTCGGCGCCCCCGGACTCCACCAGGGAGATCACCGGCAACCGATTCTGCATGGCGATATCGTTGGTGCGCAGGATCTTCCGCAGCGTCCACGGGTTGGACGTGCCACCCTTGACGGTGGGGTCGTTGGCGGTGATGACACACTCGACGCCGTCGACCACCCCGATGCCGGTGATCACCGACGCCCCGACCTGGAAGTCGGACCCGTAGGCCGCCAGCGGGCACAGTTCCAGGAAGGCCGAGTCCTCGTCGACCAGCATCTCGATGCGTTCGCGGGCGGTCATCTTGCCGCGCTTGCGATGTCGTGCGACGTACTTCTCGCCGCCGCCGGCGAGCGCCTTGTCGAACTCGGTCTGCAGCTCGGCGAGTTTGTCGGTCATCGCGGTCTCGGCGGAGCGGTAGTCCTCGCCGGCCGGGTCGAGGGTGGAGCGGAGCACGGTCATTGCTGATATCCCAATCGTTTTGCCGCCAGGCCGGTGAGGATTTCGGTGGTCCCGCCGCCGATGCCGATGATCCGCATGTCCCGATACTGGCGTTCCACCTCGGTGCCCGTCATGTAGCCGAGTCCACCGAACAGCTGAACGGCCTTGTCGGCCACCCATTCCCCAGTCTCGACGGCGGTGTTCTTGGCGAAACACACTTCGGCGATGAGGTCGTCGTCGGAGGTCACCTTGCGTTCGATCACCGCACGGGTGTACGTGCGGGCGATGTCGATCCTCCGGGCCATCTCGGTGATCGTGTCCTGCACGGATTGTCGCGCGATGAGCGGCTTGCCGAAGGTCTGGCGATCGCGGACCCAGTCGAGCGTGAGGTCGAGGCACCGTTGCGCGCCGGCGTATGCCTGCACGGCGAGCCCGGAGCGTTCGGTGACGAATGCGGTGGCGATCTGCGCGAAGCCGGAGTTCTCGTCGCCCACCAGGTTCTTCACCGGCACCCGTGCGTCCACGAACGAGAGTTCGGCGGTGTCCGAGCTGCGCCAGCCCATCTTGTCGAGCTTGCGGGCGACGGTGAAACCGGGTGTGTCCTTCTCGATCACCAGCAATGACACTCCGGATGCGCCGGGTCCGCCGGTGCGGACCGCGGTGACCACGAAGTCGGCGCGCACCGCCGAGGTGATGTAGGTCTTGGCGCCGTTGACCACATAATGATCGCCGTCGCGGGCCGCCACGGTGCGCAGATGTCCGACGTCGCTGCCGCCGTCGGGTTCGGTGATGGCGAGACTGCCGATCTTCTCGCCGGCCAGGGTGGGGCGCACCCAGCGGTCGATCTGTTCGGGGTCGCCGGCAGCGATGATGTGTGGCAGCGCGATTCCGTGCGTGAAGAGCGACGCGAACACGCCACCCGCGCCACCCGCGTAGTGGAATTCCTCGCCGAGGATCGACGAGTCGATCAGATCACCACCGGAGCCGCCGGTCAACTCGGGTATGCCGAGACCGAACAGCCCGAGTTTGGCTGCCTCCGCATGGAGTTCGCGGGGCAGCAGTCCGTCGCGTTCCCACTCGTCCTGGTACGGCAAGACGTGCCGCTCGATGAATCCTCGTACTGTCGAACGCAATTCGCGGCGTTCCGGGGTGTCCCAGATCGGACTGGCGATGGGCACTGGCTACTCTCCTGCGGTGAAGGTGAGCGGGATGGGGACGGGACGGGAGCGAAGCCATTCCCCCATGCCCTTGGCCTGCGGGTCGAAGCGGACGTTCTCCGCGACGCCGCGGCCGAGGACCTCCTCGATGACGAAGTTGACGGCGTTCAGATTTGGCAGACGGTATCGGCGGACGGTGAGGTCGGCCACCTCCGGCAGGAGTTCCTTGAGCAACGCCGTGTCCAGGGTGCGGTCCAGCCACGCGTAATGCTCCGGATTCGGCACCCACACACCGATGTTGGCGCTGCCTCCCTTGTCGCCGCTGCGCGCGCCGGCGATCGTGCCGAGCGGCAGCAGCGAGGTGGGCCCCCAGTCGGGTGACGGGTCGGCGGCATCGGCGGGCGGTCCGTCCTCGACGACGTCGGCGGGGACCTCGGTACGCAGAGGACTCGGATCGATCAGTTCGACGACACCGGTCTGCAGCGCGGCGCGATGTTCGACGGCGGCTGCGTCGACGTAGCCCGGCTCGAACACGCCGTACGGCACACCGTTGCCGGGCGGTGCGGTCATGAAGAAGCCGGGATAGGAGGCCAGCGCGAGTTCCACGGCGGCCGAGGAGAATACCCGTCCGACGTTCTTGGCGTCGGGATCGCGGACGACGCAGCGCAGCAGCGCGCTGGCCTGTTCCTCGGTCTCGGCGTCCGGCCGGTCGAGACGGGAGAGCTCCCAGGTGATCTCGGCCGGCTGGGTCGGCAAGGCCGCCAGGAACTGGTCCTTGAACAGCTCGGCCTTGGCCTCGATGTCGAGGCCGGTGAGGATCAGGGTGATCTCGTTGCGCACGCCCGCAAGGTGATTCAGTGAGACCTTGGTGGTGGCCGGTGGCGCCTCGCCGGTGACTCCGGTGACGGCGACCCGGTCTTCGCCGGCCTCGGTGAGTGTGATGGTGTCGAGGCGGGTGGTGACATCGGGCCCGAGGTAGCGCGGTCCGCCGACCTCGTAGAGCAGTTGCGCGGTGACGGTTCCGACGGTGACCGCTCCGCCGGTGCCGGGATGCTTGGTGATCACCGAGGAACCGTCTGCGGCGATCTCGGCGATCGGAAACCCGAGATGTCCCATCTGGGGCAACTCGGTGAAGAACGCATAGTTGCCGCCGGTGGCCTGAGCCCCGCATTCGATGATGTGACCGGCGACGACCGCGCCGGCAAGTGCGTCGAGATCGTCGTATTCCCAACCGAATTCGCTGGCCGCGGGACCGACCGTGAGCGACGCGTCGGTGACGCGGCCGGTGACGACGATCTCGGCCCCCGCGTCGAGCGCGGTCTTGATGCCGAACGCACCGAGGTAGGCATTCGCAGTGAGCGGCGTACCGAGCCCGAGTTCGGTTGCGCGTGAACCGAGGTCGTCGCCGTCGACGAACGCGACGTCGGCCTCGACGCCGAGCTTGTCGGTGAGTTCCCGCAGCGCGACGGCCAGCCCGTGCGGATTGAGGCCCCCGGCATTGGTGACGATGCGCACGCCCTTGTCCATCGCGAGGCCGAGGCACTCTTCCATCTGCCGCAGAAAGGTCTTGGCGTAACCCGTTTTCGGGTCCTTCATGCGATCACGGCCGAGGATGAGCATGGTGAGTTCGGCGAGGTAGTCGCCGGTCAGGTAGTCCAGCTCGCCGGCCTCGAGCATCTCGCGCATCGCCGAGAAGCGGTCGCCGTAGAAGCCGGAGGCGTTGCCGATCCGGACGATCCTGTCCTGGGTGCTCACGTCGGTTGTCCTGTCGCCTCGGCGCCGGCGGGTTCGCGTCCCGGCCCGGGTGGTCCGGCGAACGCCTGTGCGATGGAGGCCCATTCACGGGTGTGCTCGCCGATGAACTCGAGGTCGAGATCGTCTTGATGGCGGCGCTGCGTGACGAGTTCGCAGAAGTCGATGGCGGGTCCGCGCACCACATCGGCGGCGTCGTCGGGTCCCCACGTCCACAACTCCCCCGACGGCGCGGTCAGTTCGTACCGGAAGGGTTCGGTCGGTGGTGTCTTGTCGTGCACCAGGTAGGCGTAATCCCTTGTGCGAACACCGATGTGGGCGACCGCTTTGATCCGGTCGGTCGGCACGCGGGTCACGTCGAGCGCGTCGGCGACGTCGAGACCGTGCGCCCAGGTCTCCATCAGTCGCGCCGTCGCCATCGAGGCCGCCGACATCGGTGGCCCGAACCACGGAATCTTCACGCCGTCGGGCACCTGCCTGAGCGCGTCCGCGAGTGCGGCCCGCCCGGCACGCCAGTCGGCGAGGAGTTGCGCCGGAGGCGTGGCCGCCTTCCGCTCGGCCGCCTCGTCGACGAATCCCGTCGGCTGCCGCATGGCCTGCTCGACGGCCTCGGCGAAGCCCTCCGGATCGGTCGCCGCCAGCACGGCCGCTTCATCGGTCCATGCCAGATGGGCGATCTGGTGGGCAATGGTCCAGCCGGGCGCGGGCGTCGGTAGCGCCCAGCCCGCATCATCGAGCGCGGCGACCAGATCGTCGAGCTCCGCTGATTCCGTCGTCAGGTCTGCGACCACACCGTCGACAAGTGACATGCGATCAGGGTCACACAGGACGCCAGAAAAATCAATCACGCGTGATTGTTTTTCGTCGACTGGGCGCTACTTCCCGTCGACCGGGCGCCCCTTCCCGTCGACCGGGCGCCCCTTCCCGTCGACCGGGCGCCCCTTCCCGTCGACTGGGCGCCCTCGCTCTTGTGCACCCTCCCCATCAATCGTGAGCCGGGCACCTGACCGGTCGATGGAACAGCACTGCCATCGGGACCAGATGAGCACCCAGCCAACGACTTTCAGCGCCCACTCAACGCTGCACGACGCCCACTCGACGGACATGGGCGCCCAGTCCCAGTCGACGGACATGGGCGCCCACTCGACCGAAACGGACGCCCACTCGACGGGAACAGACGCCCACTCGACGTTCGACGACGCCCACTCGACGGGTCAGCGGTACTGGATGTCCGCGGCGCAACGACTGAGCAGCATGCCGTCGTGGGCATGCATGGTGGCCTCGACCGACGCGATCCGACGGCCGATCTTCACCGGCTCCACATCGACGATCACCTCGCCGCCGTGTACCGCGGGCGAGCGCAGGAAGCCGATCGCGAGGTCCCCCAGCTGATAGTCGCGGCCGGCCTCGGCATTGGCCTGACCGGCGAACGAACAGGCCTGCGCGACGATGGCGGCGATCACCCCGCCGTGCATGGTGCCGAACACGTTGCCCATCCACGGCTCGCTGCGTGCGGTGAACCGCACGCCGGCGCCGAGCGGATGCTCGACGAGGTGGAGGCTCCCGTTGAGGAGTTCGGTGATCGGGCCGGCGGCCCGGACGCCGTCGGCGATCTGTTCGACGACGGTTCGCCCACTCAGCCCCGGGTCGATCGCGGCGGGCAACGGCAAGGCCTCGTCGACCGGCGGCATGCCGAGGCCGCGGTCGTCGGCACTCGGGTCCGTGGCCGCCGCACGGCCGACCGCGACGTTGCGTGCGGTGCCGGCGCAGCACACGTGGCCGGTCGACGTGCTGATCTCGATTCCCGTCGAACCGAAACCGTGGTCGTGCATGAGCAGCCGCGCCACCCCGGAGATGCGGTCGGAGACGTCGATGTGTCCCTGCATCGACATCGCGAGCCGAGCCTGAACGCAGGGCGACCCACTGGGTCCGTAGGCATAGAACGGCAGCCCGCCGATGTGGTCGAGGAGCACGGCAAGGGCGGGTAGATCGATACGCCCGCGATGATCGGCGAGTCGGGTGCTGAGCTGCTGCTCTGCGGATACCGTCAGCGGGCCGGTCATCGACACATTTCCGATGCCGAACGCGGCGACCGGGTCGGTACGGCGACGCACAGCGGAAACGTCGGATTCAGGTGACATGGAAACGTCCTATCAGGCGAGCCCTCTGCCCGCCGAACGCTCGGGGCGCTACTCTGGTGCGCGATCTCGGTAGACGGGGGAACTGGAGGGAAAACTGATGTCTGTGGGACAACGACGAATCATGCGACGTGCAGCTTTGGCGGCCGGCGCCGCCAGTGCGACGGCGATTGGGACACTGCTCACAGGTGCCGCCGCGCATGCTGCTCCCGCGGTGCTCGCGGTGCAACAGGTACCGAACGTGGGAGTCACCGTGTCGAAGGCCAACGGGGTCACCGACGCCTTCGCCGCTTCGGTGGTCGCGACCGCCGGTGCGCCCGGCAGCACCCAGCTGAGTCTTCGGCCGGAGAATTCCGGTGCCTGCGCCGGTAATCTCGCCAACGCGCGTGCGGCCATCACCTGGCACAACATGACCACCAACCGCAGCGGCGACGTGCTGTTCCCGGTGTGCGCGGCCGGCAAGCCGTCCGCGGGCACCGCAGTGCAGACCGGCAGCGGCCGGGTCACCTTCACCACGACGATCATCGACGGCACCCAGAACACCTTCACGGTGAGCCCGGGTACCGGGTCGTTCCAGCGCTGACCTGCGCGATGTCGGGATTGTCCGAATAGACATTCCCACAAATCTGTTCACCAGAACGAGAACACGTTCTACAGTGTTGGCGTGGCCGAAACTGTGACGCAGCTCCTCACCGAGCGCGCGAACGACGACAACCTGGCGATCACCTACGAGGATCGGCAGTGGTCCTGGCGGGAGTACATCGCCGATGCCCGCCGGATGGCCGCTGCCGTCCTGGGCGTCACCGACCCCACCCGCCCGATGCACATCGGCACCCTGCTGGGGAACACCCCCGACATGCTGCTCGCACTCGCGGCGGGTGCGCTCGGCGGCTACGTCACCGTCGGCGTCAACAACACCCGCCGCGGCGACGGACTCGCCGCCGACATCGGGCGGGCCGACTGTCAGGTGCTGATCACCGACGCCGACCATCGCCCGCTTCTCGACGGCCTTGACCTGCCGGGCGTCCGGATCCTCGACACATCGTCGTCGGAGTGGGCAGATCTCCTGGCGAACGCCGGCGAGCTGACACCGCATTCGGTGCCCACCGCCCTGGACACCTTCATGCTCATCTTCACCTCGGGCACGAGCGGCAATCCCAAGCCGGTCCAGTTCGCGCACATGATGATTCCGTTCGCCGGCCCCGTCCTCACCGAGAAGTACGACATCGGACCCGGCGACGTCTGCTACCTGTCGATGCCGCTGTTCCATTCGGCCTGCCTGATGGGCGGCTACTGCGTCGCGCTGTGTGGCGGCGCCGCCATCGCACCGGCGAAGTTCTCCGCATCGACCTTCCTGCACGACATCCGGCGCTATGGCGCCACCTACATGAACTACGTCGGCAAACCACTCGCCTACATTCTCGCCACCGAGGAACAGCCCGACGACATCGACAACCCGTTGCGCGTGGCGTTCGGCAACGAGGCCACCGACCGCGACATCGACGAGTTCTCCCGACGTTTCGGCTGCACCGTGTGGGATGGCTTCGGCTCCACCGAGTTGGCGATCATCATCACCCGCGAACCCGGCACGCCGCACGGCTCCATCGGCAAGGGATTTCCCAATGTGGCCGTGTACAACTCGGCTACCGACACCGAATGTCCACGCGCCGAGTTCGACGAGAACGGGGCACTCGTCAACGCCGACGAGGCAATCGGCGAGCTGGTCAACATCGAAGGTGCCGGCATGTTCGCCGGCTATTACAACGACGCCGCGGCCACCGGGGAGCGCATTCGGGACGGCAAGTACTGGTCCGGCGACCTCGCGTACAAGGATGCCGACGGCTGGATCTACCTGGCCGGGCGCACCGGCGACTGGATGCGCGTCGACGGCGAGAACCTGGCTGCCGGACCGATCGAACGAATCCTGTTGCGCATCCCCGAGATCAACCGGGTGGCGGTCTACGGCGTGCCCGACGAGCATGTCGGCGACGCCGTGATGGCGGCCGTCGTCCTGCAGGACGATGCCGGACTGACACCCGAGGGTCTCGCCGAACAGCTTGCAGCACAACGTGATCTGTCACCGAAGGCATGGCCACGGTTCGTCCGTGTCGAGCGTGACCTGCCCACGACGGCCACCAACAAGATTCTCAAACGCGCCCTCAAACAGGAGGGTGCGACGACCGGTGACGGGACTCTCTGGGTTCGCGACGCCCGGTCCCACGAGTACCGCGTCGCGTCGTCACCTGCCACGGTATGAGCGAGATGCTCTCGGAGATCGGCTATTACGCGCTCTCCCGGCATCCCGTCACCCCTGCCGATCTGGTCGACGAAGCGCGGACGGCCGACGACGCCGGGTTTGGTGCCGCCTTCATCTCCGAGCGGTTCAACGTCAAGGACGGCGCTGTCCTCAGCGGTGCGCTCGCCGCGGCGTCGAACCGGATGGGTGTGGCCACGGCCGCCACCAACCACACCACGCGCCATCCGATCATCACTGCCACCATGGGCGCCACATTGTCCGAATTGTCCGGTGGCCGTTTCGCTCTCGGACTCGGTCGCGGCATCACGCCGCAGTGGCAGATCCTGAATCTGCCGACCATCACCGGGGCCCAACTCGAGGACATCTCGGGCGTGCTGCGGAAACTGTGGTCCGGGGAGATGATCATCGGGCACGACGGCCCGATCGGCTCCTACCCCTTGCTCAATCTCGGCGTGACCGTCGAACCACCGCCCATCATGCTCGTCACCATGAGTCCCAAAACCCTTGAGCTGGCGGGCCGGATCGCCGACGGCGTGGTGCTGCACACCTTCCTCTCCGACGACGCGACCCGCAGTGCGGTCACGACGGTGCGGTCCGCCGCCGAACGCGCCGGACGGGATCCGTCGTCGATCCGCATCTGGTCGGTGGTGGCGACGGTTCCCGACGATCTCGACGAGGAGGACCGACTCCGCCGGCTCTACGGCCGACTCGCCACCTACCTGCAGGGCTATCCGGAAGTCCTGCGGCGCGCAAATGGTTGGCGGACCCGGGATCTCGACATGGTCCGCGGCACGAAAGCGTTCAGCGGAGCGCGCGGACCGATCGACGCCACCGCCACCGCGGCCGAACTGTCCGAACTCGCCGGCGCGATTCCCGAGTACTGGGTGGCCGACAGCGCCGTCGGCAATGCCCCGCACTGCGCGAAAACCCTGGCACACCAATTCGACCTGGGTGTCGACTCGGTGATCCTGCACGGTGCGACACCGTCGGAGTTGCTGCCCGTGGTCGCCGCCTACCGCGACATCCGACCGACCCGCCCCGCACTGCCGGCCAATCCAGGTGTCATGACAGGGTCCGGTGATCCGCGATGACTCCCAGAATCACCACGGCGATCCCGACACACGTCGACGCCCTGACGCCCGAGTGGCTCACGACCACCCTGCGCGCGGCCGGGCACGCCGCCCCCACCGTCACGCACGTGACATCCGAGCCCGTCGGATCGGGTCAGATGGCCGGGTCCTATCGACTCTCCCTGACCTACGCGGAGCCCGGACCATTGCCGAAGTCGATGGTCGCCAAACTCGCGATCGGCGAACGCCACCAACGGGAGTTCGCCTCGGGCGTCTTCCGCAAGGAGGTGCTGTTCTACACCCGGATCGCACCAACCCTGGCCGTACCGGTCCCCCGCTGTCACGCCGCGGTGATCTCCGAGGAGCACACCGAGTTCGTCCTGCTGCTCGACGACATGACACCGGCGGTCCAGGGCGACCAGATCGCCGGATGTACACCTGAGCATGCCCGTGCCGTCGCGGTGGCGGCCGCGGGCCTGCACGGGCCCCGGTGGTGCGATCCGACCCTGCTGGAGCTACCCGGGCTGGTGCTGCCCACCCACGAGGACCGCGAGCTGATGGACTCGGTCCTCACCCCGATGGCCGATGCCTTCCGCGCGCGATTCACCCTGGACGACAAGGAATCAGCCACCATCGACTGGCTGGTGGCCACCGCGGGCGACTGGCTCGAACGCCCGCCGACCCGGTTCGCGATGATCCACGGCGACCTTCGCATCGACAACGTCCTCTTCGGCCCGGACGACACCGTCACCGTCGTCGACTGGCAGACCATCACGCCCGGTAACCCACTGCGCGACATCGCTTTTCTCGTGGTGTCGAGCCTGGAACCGGAGGAACGGCGTGCGCACGAGCGCGACATCGTCGCCGCCTACCACAGCGCGCTTCTCGGATTCGGTGTCAGCGACTACACGTTCGCCGACTGCTGGCGCGACTACGTCGACTCGCTCATCCAGAGCCCGCTGATCATCGTATTCGGTTGCGGTGCGGCGATTCCGACCGAACGGGGTGACCGGATGTTCGCCACCATGCTGACACGCACCGCCGCCGCTATCGACGACCTGAATCCGGATGCCCTGCAATGAAACTGGTCATCGGCGCGTCGGGTTTCCTCGGCTCGCATGTCGTGCGTCAGCTGGTGGAATCCGGCGAGCAGGTCCGCATTCTGGTCCGCGAGACCAGTGACACCCGAGCGATCGACGACCTGGATGTGGAGCGGGTCGTCGGTGCACTGCGAGACCCCGATGTCGTGTCCGCTGCGCTGCGCGGGTGCGACGTCGTGTTCTACTGCGCCGTCGACACCCGCTCCTGGCTGACGGATCCGGCTCCTCTCTACGAGACCAACGTTGAGGCACTGCGGGCGGTGCTGGACGTCGCGGTGGCGGCCGACCTGCGGAAGTTCGTCTTCACCAGCACGCTGGCGACGATCGGCCGGGTGCGCGACCGAAAGGCGACCGAAGCCGATGCGTTCAACTGGGCGGACAAGGCACCCGAATATGTGAAATCCCGCGTCGCAGCCGAGGAACTGGTCATGCGGTATGTACGCCAACGCGGCCTGCCGGCGGTGGCGATGTGCGTATCGAACACCTACGGTCCCGGGGACTGGCAGCCCACGCCACACGGATCGTTCGTCGCCGGCGCCGCATTGGGCAAGTTACCGTTCACCATCCGAGGATGCCGTTCGGAGACCGTCGGGATCGACGACGCCGCACGCGCTCTCATCCTGGCCGCCGACCACGGGCGCGTCGGGGAACGCTACATCGTCTCCGAACGCTTTCTCGATCTCGGCGAGATCGTGGCGATCGCCGCGCACACCGCCGGCCGACGGGCTCCGCGTCTCGTGCTGCACCGTCCTACGCTCTACCTCTGCGGCGCGATCGGATCGCTGATGGTCAAGCTCACCGGCAAGCCACGCCAGATGACGCTCACCTCGGTCCGGCTGATGCACATCATGTCGCCGATGGACCACGGCAAGGCCGAGCGCGAATTGGGCTGGCACCCGAGGCCGGTTCCGGATGCCGTTGCCGACGGAGCGCGGTTTTGGCTGGATCGGGTGTCGCGGCGGACCCTCGCCCGCGGTTGAGCCTGCTTCCCCACCGTCCGAGATTGTCGGTACCCCAACGTAATCTGTGCTCAGTACATCGGAAAGACATGGGGGCTGTCATTTCCGCACCGTAGAAAGCACGTCGGGGCATCGCATGGAGATCATCACGCCGACCGGACACCACCACCTCAGCACCGCACCCACCACCGGTCGGGTATCGCCCCGACACGATCAGCCACGTCGAGACCCGCGTGCTCGCCTCGCTCTGACGACGGTCACTTCAGCAGCGCCGCAAGTTCTTCCATCGAATAGGGCGGACTCTCGCGGTGATCGCGGTAGGCGATGAATGTCGGCTGCTGCGCCTCGTATCGCCCGATGAATCCGCCCGCGGCGGTGTAGATCTGACCGTTGATCTCTCGCGCGCCGTCGCCGGCGAGGAACACGTACAGCGCCGCCACGTACTCGGGCGGCGCCGGATCGAGGGCGGCGTCACGCGTGAGGTCATCGAGGATGCCCCGCCGATGCAGACTCTCGATGTGTGCGACGTAGTCGTCGCCCGACGACAACCGCGACTTCGCGCCCGGCATGACGACGTTCACCCGAACTCCGCGGTCGCCGAGGTCGGCGGCAGCGGCCAACGCCAGCGCATTGACGCCGCCTTTTGCCGCGGGATAACCGCTGCCCCCGAACATTCCGAGCGAGGCTGCCGACCCGGTCAGCACGATGGACCCCGAGCCCTGTTCCACGAACACCCGGCCGGCGGCCTGGGTGAGGTGGAACGCACTCATCACATGCGCGTCGAGTTGCTCTCGGAACTCGTCCGGTGTGATGGTCAGAATCGTCGAACCCGGCGGTTCGGCGATGCCGGCACAGTTGACGACGATGTCCAGCGCACCGAACTCGGTGAGCGCCGTGTCGACGATGCGTTGGGCCACACCATCTCCCCCGGCAGACCCGACCACCCCGACGGCATAACCACCACCGCCGCGGATCTCGGCGACGGTCTCGGAGACCGTCGCCGAGTCGCGACCGTTGACGATCACCGATACCCCTCTACCGGCGAGCGCATAACTGACGGCGAGCCCGATGCCGCGGGTGCCGCCCGCGACCACCGCGACCCGCCCCGACAAGCTGAGTTCGGCGTCGCCGTCCATCACACCCCGCTGGGTACCGGGGTGATCGGGATCGATCGGCCACGGTCGCTGAACTCGAAGGCCGCGCCCGAGCTGAACCTCGCGATGGCGACCTCACCCGTCTCCTCAGCCGCGTCCTCGCCCAGACCGAATGTCACCTCGATGCCGTCACCGACACGGACGGCGTCGGCGATCACCCAGTGCGGCTCCACCGCCGTGGCGGCCGCTTGCAGCGGCTCGAGGTGCTCGGCGGTCAGCAACGTCATCCAGCCGCCGTCGGACACCGCGTCGGACTCGTGCGGTATCCGCATGACCACTTGTTCCCCGTCGGTCGACACGTCGACACCGGTGTACTGCGTCGGGCCGAAACACGGATGGAGCGCGAGCACGGTCGCAAGCGCTTGCGCGTCCGTCCCCAACCCGAGTGCCCGGCGCAGACGATCGGCGGCCAGGCCCGCGATCCCGGTCAGCTGCTTGCGATAGATCTCGGAGACCTGTTCGTCGCCCGTCGCGTGACGCCGCAGCGACACCAGGAATCCCAGCGCCAGCAACTGATGTTGCAGCGCAACCTCTTCCGCGGTGCGCACCAAGAGGCTGTGCGACCATTCGCGGAATTGCAGATCCTCGACGAGGGGACCCCGGTAGTCGAGCCAGCCATCCGAGGCCGCCGCATCCACCACCGACAACGCGACGGAAGCCGCCCGCCGCGTGAACATCTCTTCCGCATCGGCCGGCAGCGGCAGTTCCTCGCGGTCGGGTTCGATGGTGACCGTCCACGAGCAGTGCGGGTGCCGGTCGGCGGGCAGTCGTGGGGGTCGATGGATCGGCCGGATCCGGGCGCGCCGGTTGGTCGCGATCGCGGTGGCGTCGAACGTCGGGTCTTCGATGTCGTGGCACATCGTGGTGACGTACTCGTCGCCGAGCGGTTCGACATCCATCAGTGCGCCACAATGATTCAGGACGAATGCACCGTGGTACTCGTCGGTGATCTCGTACCGGAAGTCCATGAACTGCGGCGGCGCACCGATGTCGAGTTGCAGACACTTGAACATGTCCTCCACGCCGTCGCCGTCGATGCCCATGGCGTCACGCATCCGATGAGTGTACACGGGACTCGCGGCCATCCACTCCTCGATCGCCACCTGCCCCATGGTCTCACGCCCGAAGGCACCGATCAGGTGAGCCATCCCGCTGCGGTCGATCAACTGTCCCGACAGCAGCAACTCCGGGAGCAGGATGGCCAGTTGTTCTCGGCTGAGGTCTGAGTAGCTCGGGGCTGGTCGAGTCATCGGGTCACCAGAACGGAACGGGCGCTTTGCCGAACGGATACCAGCCGGGGAGATTTCCGGGCGCCGACTTCTCGATCCGTTTCAGCATACCGTCGCTCATCGCATTCTCCTTCAGCATCTCGATGAACAGCGCCGAGACGTTGCCGAAGTCGAAGAAGTCCCGCTGCCAACGGAACTGGAAGTTGCCGCCGTACTTGAACCAGCTGCCCTGAATGCCTTCGAGCGCATAGTGGGTGCCGTCGTCGCGCGTGCCCTCGTACACCTGCTTCCACAGGCCGATCATGTCACCGGTCTGATCGTCGATGACCCACGCCTGGTAGGGATAGGTCCAGCCTTCCAGGCCCTCCATCTCCTGACCGAGTGCGATGTCCCGGATCTCGTCACGGCCGACGGCCATGAAGTCCTTCTCCGGTCCGTAATTCCAGCCGTAGGTGGCGTCCTCGGTGTAGAACTCGGCGAGGGGTTTCCAGTCGCCTGCTTTCTCGGCCTCGATGTTGGCGTCGAGCCACCGTTGTTTCATCTCTTCGAGTTCGGCACGATCAAAGGGCATGTCTCTCACTCCCGTTCATTCGTCATCTTCGACAATTCGCAAAGCCTGGGTTGGGCAGTACTGCACGGCCGCCTCGACCTCCGCGCGCCGGCTCTCATCCGGACGGTCGATGAGGATCTTCACGTGATCGGAATGCGTCTCGAAGATCTCCGGGGCCTCCATCTCGCACATCCCGTGTCCCTGACAGATATCGAGGTCGACCTCGATGCGCATACCCATTACCGCTGCCGCCGCCGATAAGCCACCCGGCACGGTTGCTGTAGCTGCACAACCATTTTCGAATGGTCGTTGCGGTAGGTGTCCGACGGTTGGAGCATCTCGAACTCGTAGTTCTGAAACAGCACGGAGAAGATCGCCTTCAACTGCATGATGGCGAATTGCGCACCCACGCAACGATGTCGGCCCGCACCGAACGGAATCCACGTCCACCGGTTGACCAGATCCTCCTGCCGTGGCTTCTCGTAGCGGTCGGGGTCGAAGGTGTCCGGATTCGGGAAGTCCTCGGGCAGCCGATTGGAGATGGCCGGCGACACCGCGATGGTCTGCCCGGCCTTCACCTCGAAGTCTTCGATGTGGAAGTCGTTCTGCACCAACCGCATCAGGATGATGAGCGGAGGGTGCAGACGGAGAGCCTCCTTGAGCGCGTTCTCTAGCTGCGGCATCTGACGGGTGTGGGCGAACGTGTACTCCGGGCGCTCGCCCGCCGGTGTGTCGCCGTAGATCTCGTCGAGTTCGTCGTAGACGCGGCGCATGTAGTCGGGATTGCGCAACAACTCGATGAGCGTCCACGCGGCCGTGCCCTGGGTGGTGTGATGACCCGCGAACATCATCGAGACGAACATGCCGGTGATGGTGTTCGCGTCGAACCCCACCTGGATGAGCACGTCCATCAGATCGCGATCATCCTTGTCCGCAACCGGATTCGCAATCCGTTCATCCATCACGCCCTGGATGAACTCGACGAGCTCCGCCCGTGCGGTATCACGTTTGCGGAAGCTCTCGATGTCGGCGTGGGCGTCCACGTAGGCGATCGGATCGGTGCCCTTCTCCAGATCGTGGAACAATTCGGAGACGTGCTTGTCGAGCTGCTCCCTGAACTTTCGGCCGATCAGGCACGCCGACGACGTGTAGAGGGTCAGCTCGCCGAAGAACTCCAGCAGGTCGATCTCCCCTTCATCGCCCCACTCGGCGATGATGCGTTCGACCTCGTTCGGGATGGTCACCGCATGCTGCTTCATGTGCGGGCCCTTGAGCGCCGAATTGTGGATCGCCTTCGAGCGTTCCTCCGGGCTCGCGTCGAACACGACGCCCTCGCCGAAGACCGGTGTCATGAACGGGTAGGCGGCGGCCTGGTCGAGATCCTCCTCGGGTGCGCGGAAGAACTCCTCGTTGGCGAGTGCTCCCGAGACGAGCACCACTTCGCGGTCGGCGAGCTGGAATTGTCCGACGTCGCCGCATTCCTCGCGGACGCGCCAGAACAGTCCGATGGGGTCGGTGGCGAGTTCGTCGAGATGTCCGTGTTCACCGTTTCCACCGGAGACGCGCTTGGGCTTGGTGAGTGCGGTCATGAGCCGGTTCCTGTCTGGTCGCTGGTCGTGTCACGTTTGGATCGGGGGATGGCGCCTTCGGCCTCCACCTCCACCGCACGCATGTGGGCCCCGCGCGGCATCGACACCATGGCCGCGACTGCTTGCGCAATATGTTCGGGGGCAAGGAAGTTCCCGTGTCGGGCCAGGCCGTGCCGGATCCAGTCGTTGAGCATGTCCTCGGTGTCCTTCGGATCGAGATTCATGCCCATCCCGGTGAGTGTCTGACCCGGCCGGACCACCCCGGCGCGCACCCCGGTGCCCTCGAGTTCGAGCTGGATGGTGGCGACGAGCCCGTCGATCCCCGACTTGGCGGCGACATACGCCGACGACCACGGCCGGGGCCGGATCGCGACATCTGAGCCGATGAAGACGAAATCGCCTCGTGCGCGGTCGATCATCCCGCCGATGACGGCGCGGTAGAGGCGGTAGGCCCCGTTGAGGTGGATGTTGATCTGGTCGGCGAAGTCCTCCGGGGACGTGTGGTAGGACAGGCCCACCGCGAGATCACCCGCTCCGGCGATCGCGATCTCCACAGGACCCAGCGCCGCTTCGGCTTTGGCGACACAGTCCAGCACGGACTGCTCGTCGGTGACATCGAGCGGAACCGCGACGGCCTCGCCGCCCGCGGCGATGATCTTGTCCGCCGACTCTTGCAGCCGCTCCAGTCTGCGGGCGGCGAGCGCCACCGGATAGCCCTCTGCGGCAAGCCATTCGGCGGTCGCCGCGCCGATGCCCGACGATGCACCCGCGACGAGCACCGGCCGCCGCTCGGGGTGAGGGATGAATGCCATCAGCGCACCTGCACTTTCACCGGGAGTTCGGCGAACCCGCGCACGTTGACCGAGTGCACACGAACGGCGTTGTCGATGTCGATGTCCACGCTGCGGATCGATTTGACGACCTCGGCGAGTCCGATGTTGGCCTCGAGCCGGGCGAGATGCGCACCGAGGCAGAAGTGTGCGCCCAGACCGAAACTCATCAGCGCCTGGCTGAAGTCGCGTCCGATCAGGTACCGGTCGGCGTCGTCGCCGAACACCTCTTCGTCACGGTTCGCCGACCCGACCAGGAGTAGTACCCGATGTCCCTCGGGGATGACGAGATCACCGTATTCCGCGTCGGCGATCACCCGGCGCAGCACCATCTGCGTCGAGTTGTCGTACCGGAGCGTCTCCTCGGTCCAGTCGGGCACGGCCTCGGCGTCGGCGAGTGGCTTGGCCAGCTCGTCGGGGTTGCGCCATCCCCAGTACAGTGCGTTGGCAAGCAATTTCGTCGTGGTCTCGTTGCCGGCCACCACCATGAGCACCATGAACCCGACGATCTCGTCCTCGGTCAGGGTGATCTTCTCCCCGGTCACGTCGTCGTCGATCTCGGCGCCGATCAACGCGGACACCAGATCCTCGCCCGGATTCTTGCGGCGATCGGCGATCAACGCCGAATAGTACTTGTGCAGTTCGATATACGCGTAGATCGCCGCTTCGGGGATGTCGGTGACCCCCTCTTCCCGATGCAGCAGGAGGTCGGACTGGTGCCGTAGGTGCGTCCGGTCGGCCTCGGGCACACCGAGCAGTTCGGACACGACGTCCATCGGCAGCAGACCGGCGAAGTCGGCGATGTAGTCGAACTCGCCTTTGTCGAGACACCTGCTCCAGTGATGATGCGTCAAAGCCGTGATGCGCCCGGCCAGTTCGTTCACCCGGCGCGGGGTGAACCCCTTCGACACGAGCTTGCGGATTCGCATGTGCTTGGGATCGTCCATCGCGAGGAACGACATCGACTTGTGCGCGTCGGGGCCGTACGACGACGGATCCATCGACACCCCCCAGCTATTCGAAAGCCTTGTGGTGTCACGGAATCCGGCTCGCACGTCCTCGTGACGCGCGAGCGCCCAGAAGTCCATGTCGGCGTTGTAGTAGACCGGCGCCTCGCGACGCAGCCGCAGATAGGTCGGGTACGGATCCTCGTGGAACCCGTAGGCGTAGGGGTCGAACGGGAGGTGTTGCTCCATCCCGGCGAGGATCCCCGCGCCCGGGGTGGTGTCGGTCATGACTTCTCCATCAGTAGATGTGCCGCTGCGACAAGACGTTCCGACGTCTGCTCGTAGGACATGTGCCCCATGCCCGCATGCACGAGGCCACCGGCGTAGATCATCTCGAGCGCGTCGACGAGCGGCCCGGGGCTCTCCGGATCCACTTCGAGCGCCTCGGCGAGCCGAATCCGGATGAAGCCGCCGATCCGGAGGCGCAGGTGCTCCACATCTGGGTCGGTGCCGAGCAGCGCCATGGTGACCGCACCCCCGAGTTGGCCCTCGCCCGCGACCACCATCGACACCTCGCGCAGCACCTGGGCCACCCGTTCGGCCGGTGCGATATTCGGGTCGGGTACCGCGACGCCGGCCGAGAGCCGGCGCCAGAACACCTCGGCGACAAGGTGACTCTTCGACGAGAAGTAGGTGTACGCGGTGGCCGGCGCGACGCCGGCCATCTTCGCGACCATCCGGACCGTGAGCCCGTCGAACCCCTCCTCGTTGAGGACATCGACCGCCGCGTCGGTCAGGCGGGTGACGGTCTCGGCCTGCTGCTGGGTCAGCCTCCGGCGAGTGGATTCCTGCGATACGGGACTGGACATGTGAGCGAGGCTACACTAGGTTTGAACGCGAGTCCAGACACCTGTCCAGATGGAGTTCCAGACCATGTCACTTCGCCCCGCGTCGTCGTCGGACCTGCTGATCGACGGCAAGCTCGTGCCCGGCAGCGCCGGCACTTTCGACATCCTCAATCCCGTCACCGAGGAGATCATCGGCCGGGCCGCCGATGCCACCGCCGCCGACATGGATGCGGCGATCGCGGCCGCGCGTCGCGCCTTCGACACCACCGACTGGTCCCGCGATCATGCGTTCCGTGGGCGCTGCCTGAGGCAGTTGCGCGATGCCCTGCTGGCGCATGCCGACGAGTTCCGGGCACTGGCGACCGAGGAGATCGGCTGCCCGACCTTTCTGACCAGCGGTCCGCAGTTCGAGGGGCCGG
This sequence comes from Gordonia sp. NPDC003424, assembly GCF_053588655.1. Classification (NCBI taxonomy): domain Bacteria; kingdom Bacillati; phylum Actinomycetota; class Actinomycetes; order Mycobacteriales; family Gordoniaceae; genus Gordonia; species Gordonia sp. NPDC003424. The sequence goes on along the minus strand of NZ_JBSFQJ010000015.1, from coordinate 17,688 downwards.
TCAACGACCTCGGCTACTTCGCCGATCTCGCCGAGAACTTCACGTGGACCGAGGATCTGGGCGAGGCCAAGCCGATGGGTTTGAAGAATCATCGCGAGATCCGCCGGGAGGCCGTCGGTGTCGTCGGCGCGATCACCCCGTGGAATTTCCCGCATCAGATCAACTTCGCCAAGATCGGCCCCGCGCTCGCCGCGGGCTGCACCGTGGTGCTCAAACCCGCGCCGGACACCCCGTGGGCGGCGGCGCTGGTCGGCAAGGTCATCGCCGAGGAGACCGACTTCCCGCCTGGCGTCGTCAACATCGTCACCTCCAGCGACCACAGCGTCGGCGCGCAACTGTCGACCGACCCGCGCGTCGACATCGTCTCCTTCACCGGATCGACCGCGACGGGCAAGAAGGTGATGGCCGCCGCGTCGGAGTCACTGAAGAAGGTCTTCCTCGAACTCGGCGGCAAGTCGGCGTTCATCGTCCTCGACGACGCCGACCTGCCGAGCGCTTGTGCGATGGCCGCTTTCGCGGTCGTCACACATGCCGGGCAAGGCTGCGCGATCACCACACGTCTGCTGGTCCCGCGCGAGAAGCTCGACGAGGCGATCGCCGCAACCCGCGACGCCATGTCGGGTCTACCCGCGAGCGACCCCACCGATGCCGGAACCATCTGCGGCCCATTGATTTCCGCTGTGCAGCGGGAGCGCGTCGAGGGTTACATCGCGCTCGCGAAGGAAGAGGGCGGCACCATCGAGATCGGCGGCGGCCGGCCCGCCGACAAGGAGAAGGGCTTCTTCGTCGAGCCGACGTTGATCTCCGGCCTCGACAACTCTGCGCGCGTGGCGCGGGAAGAGATCTTCGGGCCGGTGCTGGTGATCATCGCCCACGACGGCGACGACGACGCCATCCGCATCGCCAACGACTCGCCCTACGGGCTGTCCGGCATGGTGTACGGCACCGACGAGGAGCGGATCAACCACGTGGTCAACGGAGTTCGCACCGGCACCATGGGCGTCAACGGCGGCATCTGGTACTCCGCCGACGTCCCGTTCGGCGGGTACAAGCAGTCCGGCATCGGTCGCGAGATGGGAGTCGCGGGATTCGAGGAGTATCTGGAGACCAAAGCCGTTGCGCGGCCGGCCTAACCCCCGGCACCCACCCCCTCGCCGATCGAGTGAGCCCACCCCACGCCACCCCGCCCCCCCGCCGATCGAGAAAGGCCCCGAGCGCAGCGAGGCGCCGCATCGAGATCACCGCACCCCACCCCACCCCACCCCACCACCCCCGCTGATCGAGTAAGGCCCCGAGCGCAGCGAGGCGCCGCATCGAGATCACCGCACCCCACCCCACCCCACCACCCCCGCTGATCGAGTAAGGCCCCGAGCGCAGCGAGGCGCCGCATCGAGATCACCGCACCGGACCCACCACACAAAGGAGACCCCATGACCAACCGCTTCACCGGCAAGGTCGCCATCGTCACCGGCGCCGCCGGCGGCATCGGCGAGGCGTATGCCCGCGCACTGGCCGCCGAAGGCGCCAAGGTCGTCGTCGCCGACCTCAACGACGAGAAGGGCAAGCAGGTGGCCGAGGACATCGGCGGGCTCTACGTGAGCACCGATGTCGCCGACGAACAATCGGCGCAGGCACTGGCCCAGGCCACCGTCGACGCCTACGGCACCATCGACTACCTCGTCAACAACGCCGCCATCTATGGCGGCATGAAGCTCGACTTCCTGATCACCGTGCCGTGGGACTACTACAAGAAGTTCATGAGCGTCAACCTCGACGGCGCCCTCAACGTCACCCGCGCCGTCTACCCGCACATGACGGGCGGCGGTTCGATCGTCAACCAATCCTCCACGGCTGCATGGCTCTACAGCGGCTTCTACGGACTGGCGAAGGTCGGCATCAACGGCCTCACCCAGCAGCTGGCCACCGAACTCGGCGGACAGAACATCCGCGTGAACGCCATCGCGCCCGGCCCCATCGACACCGAGGCGACCCGCACCACCACACCGAAGGAGATGGTCGACGACATCGTGAACCACCTGCCGCTCAAGCGATTCGGCACCCCAGAAGATCTGGTCGGCATGTGCCTGTTCCTGCTCTCCGACGAGGCATCCTGGGTCACCGGACAGATCTTCAACGTCGACGGCGGACAGGTCATCCGGTCGTGAGCGAATCGATCCGGCTCGGGTATGTCGGACTCGGCAACATCGGTGGGCCGATGGCCGGCAGCCTCGCGAAGTGGCCAGGCGGCCTGACCGTTTTCGACCTGTCCGACGAGGCTGTCGCCAAGCTGGTGGATCAGGGTGCCCACAAGTCGAATTCGCTGGCCGCGCTGGCCGCCGACACAGACATCATCGGTATCTGCGTCCTCGACGACGAGCAGGTACGCACGGTGGTCACCGGTGACGGCGGGCTGCTGTCGTCCGCCCGGCCCGGCACCATCATCGCCGTCCACTCGACGATCAGCCCCGAAACCGCAGTGGATCTCGCGGCCGCGTGCGCCGAGCGCGACGTCGTCCTGCTCGATGCGCCGATCTCCGGTGGTGCGATGGCCGCCGAGCAGGGCCGACTCGCGATCATGGTTGGCGGCGCCCGCGACTCCTACGAGAAAATCGAGGAACCGTACGCGCTCGCCGCGGAGATGCTGATCCACGCCGGCCCCGAAATCGGTGCGGGGACAAAGATGAAGCTCGCCCGCAACCTGCTGCACTTCGTCTCCTTCACCGCGACCGCCGAGGCATCCCGACTCGCCGAAGCCGCGGGTATCGACATCACCAAGCTCGGCAAGGTCGTGCGGCACACCGACGCCATCACCGGTGGCGCCGGCGCGATCATGTTGCGGGACACGACGGCCGAGATCCCCGACGGTGATTTCTGGCGTGACATCTTCCTGCCCGTGCGTACCCTGGGCGAGAAGGACCTGTCACTCGCGTTGGCCCTCGGCGGTCAACTCGGCGTCGATCTTCCGCTGGCACAGACCGCCTATCGCGACCTGGCCGCGGCGCTCGGCGTGCCCCACGATGAAGGAGATCCGTCATGACCGACGTCGAGGAGACGCCTCAGACCGAGCGACGTGCTCGCGGTCTGGAGATGATGTCGAAGGTCTACGGCTGGGAGATGTCCGACGGGCCCGGTCTACATTTCGCACACACTGCCGATCAACTCTTCGCCGAGGTGTGGTCACGGGAGGGACTCTCCATTCGGGACCGGCGCCTCCTGCTGTTGGGCGCTCTGGCCGCCGGAGGCCAGATCGACATCGCCGAGATCCAGGCGGGTGCGGCACTCGGGAACGGGGAGTTGACGCCGGAGCAACTCGAGGAGATCGCGCTGTTCCTGTGCTACTACGTCGGCTGGCCGATCGGCACCAAGATGAACATGATGTTCGGCGAGGTGATCAAGAAGCATCGTAAGAGCCAGAAATGACCTCTGCCATCACGTTTCGCGAGCTGACGGGCGGCAACGGCTGCTCGATCGTCAGCGCCCACCCGGGGCCCGATCTCGTCGTGCACGGATACCGCGAAAATGAGTACGCCGCAAGCGGATCAGCGATCCGAATGGAGGTGCGCGGCGATTCGGCGGTCGCCCCGGCGGGCGAGGACTCCTTCACCACCCGGGTGCTGGTCCGCCGTCCGGAGCGCGCTGCCGACTTCAACGGCACCGTCGTCGTCGAGTGGCTCAACGTGAGTTCCGGCGCGGATGCAGCACCCGATTACACCTACCTGGCCGAGGAACTCGTTCGCAGTGGTTACGCCTGGGCCGGTGTGTCCGCCCAGTACATCGGGATCGCCGGCGGACGCGGCTCGGTCGGCGGACTCGACCAGTCGGCGCCACGGAGTCTGGCGGACAAGGATCCCGAACGGTATGCGGGACTCCATCATCCGGGGGATGCCTACTGCTTCGACATCTTCGGCGTCGTCGGGAGCGCACTGAGCTCCCCATCCGACGATCATCCTCTGGCGGGCCTGTCGGTACGTCGAACGCTGGCGGTCGGTGAATCACAATCCGCGATGGCCCTGACCACGTACGCGAATCTCTTTGCCGCGCAGCACAAGGTGTTCGACGGCATACTGATCCACAGTCGCGCGGCCGCCGGCATGCCGCTCGGCGAGGTCGGTCGCGGCATCCCCGTCAACACCGTGTTCGACGGCGAGCCGACGACCATCCGCGAGGACCTCGGCATCCCGGTGTTCATCGTGCAGACCGAGACCGATGTGCTCACCAACTTCGCCTTCCACCGATCCCGGCAGCCCGACTCCGACACCCTGCGGGTCTGGGAGATCGCCGGTACCTCCCACGCCGATCTGCACCAGATCGGGCCTTACGAGGAGATGTTGGGCTGTCCGACTCCGGTCAACCGTGGGCAGCAACGTTTTTCGCTGCGAGCGGCGCTACACCATCTGAATGAATGGGCTGCCGGCACATCCACGCCACCGAGTGCTGCCCCTCTGCAGGTGACCATCGCAAACGGCACAACGGAATTCGTCGTCGACGAAATCGGCAACGTTCTCGGTGGGGTGCGCACGCCCTGTGTCGACACCCCGACTCAAGTGCTGAGCGGTGTGGTGACCGGTGATCTACCGCGCATCTGTGTGCTCTTCGGATCGACCACAGATGCCCCCGCCGAAGCGCTGAGTCAGCGCTATGCCGATCCCGCCGATTATCTCGCGAAATATCATGCAGCAACCGATCTCATGATCGCCGGCGGGTTCGCCCTGGCCGCCGATCGCGAGGAGATCGTCGCCGATGCGCGGCCGGACATTCTCGAGGGTTTGGCGCCAACTGCCCCCTGAGGAGCACTCGACGAACAAGCCGAGCGCGAGGTCACGCTTCCGGCCTGTCAACAGTGGTCTCGATGCGCTCCCTCGCTTGCGCTCGGTCACTTACTCGACCAACTGCGGCGGGAGCCGAAACAGACGCTCTCGATGCGTTCCCACGCTCGCGCCCGGTCACCTACCCAACCAACGGCGGGAACCGAAACAGACGCTCTCGATGCGTTCCCTCGCTCGGTCACTTACTCGATCACCGCGAAAGCCGAAACAGGTCGTCTCGATGTGCTCCCTCGCTTGCGCTCGGTCACTGACTCGACCAACCGCGGGAACCGAAACTGCGCCGCTAGCGACGCAGAAACCCGTCCGTGGCACGACGCACATCGCCCGACATCGCATGTCCCACATGGCCTCCCCGGTACCAGTGCACGCGTCCACCCCAGTGCCGGTGCAGTCGTTGCGCCGCGGCCACCGAGGTGACCCGGTCGTTGAGCGCACCGATCACCATGCGCCGGTCCGGTTTCGGCGCCGGCTCGACGGTCAGGGGATCGATCACCGACGACACCGCGCGCACCGGTTGGCTGCTCATCAGCCGCGACAAGGCCCTCCCCTTGGACCCGCCGCGCGCCATGTGATGGGCGAGTGTGTCGTGCATGCCGAGCATCGGCACCACGGCCAGCACCGCGTCGATGCGCTCGTCGACCGACGCCACCATCGCGGCGATGGGGCCACCCAGAGACGTTCCGGCGATGGTGATCTCGACGGGTTCGTGACTCTCGATCCAGGTGATGAGGGAACGGATCTCGGCGATGGCGCGCACGGTTATCAGCACGTTGAGCAACGGATCGAAACCCGGATACGCCACGGGCCGCAACCGCCGGAGCCCGTGGGCCGGGAGCACCGGGAAGACCACCTCGTAGCCGAGCCTCTTGTGCAGGTGCGCGGCATGGAAGGCATACAGATCGTCGGCGCGACCCTGCGCGGCGCCGTGCACCCAGATCAACCATCGCCGTCGACTGCGCCCGCGTGTCAGCACCCGCACCGAGGCCACTCCGTCGGCGTAGGGGTCGAGCAGCGCCACGGACTCCGGCAACTTCGGCTCGACGGCGTAGTCGATGTGATGAAACCCGGTGGTACCGAAGACCTTGCGATCCCGCGAGAGGATCTGCGGCGCAGACGGTTCCACGTGCATCCCGCTCGGTCCGAGGGCCACGAACTCGTCGGCGACCTCGGCGCAGCGAGCAACGTCGGCCTCCACCAACTCCAGCGGTGGGATGTCCCGGATCACCGAGTTGACGGCGATGAACAACTCGTCGATCGCCGTCTCCCCGACGGCACGGGCACCGCGGTCGGCGGCCGGCAATCCGGTCGCCGCATCGCCACGCCCGGCAACCCGAGAGCTGGCGATCGCGCGGGGCAGCACGTCGGCGAACAGTCCGACGCGCGCCAACCCCGACTCCCAGTCGATCAAGCGGTCTCCCCCGCCAGCGCTGCCGACTCCCGCACGTGCAACGCGACCTCCAGTTCGTCCAACGCCTGCCGCACCCGCTCCAGGAAACCGGCGGGGTCGGGCATGGATTCCGGTGTGGCGATGAGCCCCATGCTGATTCGTCCGGCGTAACTGTAGGCGGTGAGATTCACGTCCGCCGGCGCGATCGCCAGCGCGAACGAGATCCAGTCGACCACCTCGATGTCGCCGACCCAGCGGGTTTCGCGCGGGCCGGGCATGTTCGCGGTGGTGATGTTGTTCATCACCAACGGCGCACGATGCGCGGCCAGGCTGCGGAAGACCGGCCCGAGGCGTCCGGTGTAGGTGGCGACCTTCTCGGTGAGGTCGAAACCGATGTCTCGTCGACGACGCACCGTCGCCGCGCAACTCGCCGCCGTCTCGACCACCCGCTCCACCGGATCGGCGAGATCAGAGCGGAGATAGGCAGCGGCCGTGGCGATCTCATTGCCGTGGGTTCGGGTGGAGGTGAGATCCCGGCAGACGCCGAACACCGTCACCGAAACTCCCGCCTCTTCACCGCGCGCAAGTAGCTCCGCGCGCAGGGCGCCGGCGATGATCCCGTGCAGCGCCCCGTTCACGGTCGTGTCGGTGGCCACGGCGATCCGCTGCACGGCCGCGAGCGGGATCGACGCGGACGCACACACCCGCCGAGCTCCGCTTCGGGCGTTGAAGCTGTTGCGGCGCACCGTGAGCGGCACCGGGACGCGTTCCGCGTCACGCCCGATGCGGGACGCGCGGGCGAAGTCGGAGACGACGGTCGGCACACCGCGCAGCAGTCGCCAGGATTCCGAGCGCGCCGCCTGCCACAATGTCCGACGGTCATGCGTCACATCGAGATCCGCGATCGGCGCGATCGGCACCTTTCCGCCCTGCCCGGTCGTGGCCGCCATGAACGTGTTGAGTGCGCCGAGCCCGTCGGCCACCGCGTGATGAACACGCACGACGATCGCCTGACGTCCGCCGGCGAGTCCGTCCACCAATGTCAGCGCCCACAAGGGTCGGTCCCGATCAAGTTGTTGCACGGCCAGATCGGCGAGTACCTCGTCGAGGTCGGCTCGGGACCCGGGTGCCTCGACGGACCGCTCGTCGAGGTGGGCGGTGACGTCGAAGTCGTTGTCGTGCACCCAGAACGGCCGGGCGGCGTAGCCGGCAAGCCACTGCAGTCGCTGCGCGGCGCGGGGGAACCTTCCGAGGTACTCGGGCAGCACGGCGGCAAGCTCGGCCAGCGTGACCGGACGACCCCGTCGGGACGTGTCGAGCATCGCCACCTTGAGGGTGTGCATCGGTGTCGACGGCGACTCCATGTTCAGCATCAGCGCGTCGGGCCCGGTCATCCGCTCCATGTCAGCTCACCTTCCGTTCGGAGTGTGTTGCGGACGAGAGCAGTTCGCGTTTGAGGACCTTGCCGGTGGCGTTGCGCGGCAACTCGTCGAGGAAGTAGATGTCGCGCGGGACCTTGAACCCGGCGAGTTCGGCACGCACATGCTGCCGGATCTGGTCGGGTCCGACGAGGGTCTGTGGCGTACGGACGACGAATGCGGCAAGCCGCTGGCCGAACCGTTCGTCGTCGACACCCAGCACCGCGACCTCGCTGACGCCCTCCAGCGTGCCGATGACCTGCTCGACCTCCAATGGGTAGACGTTCTCGCCGCCGGACACGATCATCTCGTCGTCGCGGCCCACCACGAACAGCCGTCCGTTCTCATCGAGGCGGCCCACATCGCCGGACACCATGTAGCCGTCGGCGAACGCCTTGGTGTCGTCGGAGGTGTAGCCGTCGAATCCGGAATTGTTGGCCACCAAGATCTTTCCGATCTCCCCCGTCGGCAACTCGCGGTCGGCGTCGTCGAGGATGCGCACGAGCGTGCCGCGCAGCGGGCGGCCCGCGGTCTCCGGCGCCGCGCGCAGGTCGCCCGGGGTGGCGGTGCTGATCAGCCCGGCCTCGGTCGCGTTGTAGTTGTTGTAGATGACGTCGCCGAAGCGATCCATGAACGCCAGCAGGCTGTCCGGGCGCATCCGGGAGCCGCTCGCGGTGACGAAGCGCAGGCTCGGCATGGGCCGCGCGTCGAGCTCCTCGTCGGGCAGATCCATGATGCGCTCCAGCATCACCGGTACCACGGCAAGTCCGGTGGCTCCGTGCTTGCGGACAAGGTCCAGGGTGCCGGCCGGATCGAACTTGCGCTGCATGATCATCGTGGACGTCATGGTGGCCGCGATCGCCACCTGACCGAATCCCCAGGCGTGGAATGCGGGCGCCGCGATGACGGTGGATTCTCCTGAGCGCCAGGGAATCCGGTCCAGGATGGCCGCCAGCGACGAGACGTCGGTGCTGCCGCCGCGCCGCGCACCCTTGGGCGTGCCGGTGGTACCGGAGGTGAGCAGCACGATCCGTCCGGCTCGGGCCGGTCGAGCAGGCCGCTCGCCGCGGTGACCGGCGATGAGGTCGTCGACGCTGCCGACCGGTTCGATGCCCGGGGCACACTGTTCCGGCCAGGCCCGCACGACGCGCAGCCGCGGGTTGCGGCGGGTGGCCGTGGCGACGAGGTCGGCGAACTCGTCGTCGGCGACGATGAGATCGGCACCTTCCCGAGCGAGCACGTCGGCGAGTTGCGGGGCGGCGAAGCCGGTGTTGAGCAGGACCGTGTCGATGCCGAGCCGGGTTCCGGCAGTGAGTGTTTCGACGAGGTGCCGATGGTTGCGGCACAGGATCGCGAGCGTGCGCACCGGTGCGCCGGGCAGTGCCGCGACGGCCGCCGCGAAGGCGTCGGCACGCCGATCGAGTTCACCCCAGCTGAGTTCGCCCGCCTCGTCGATGAGCGCGAGTCCGTTCGGGTCGCGGGCCGCCGCGAGTCCGATGCCGCTGACCGGTGATGCCCCTCCGTGGCGGCGCAGGGCCAGTCCCATGCGCAGATAACGGTCGGGGCGCAGCGAGCCGAGGAAGCCGCTGCGGATCAGCGTGCACAGCAGCCAGAGCGAGGTGGCAGCGCGGTCGCGGACGTGTGTGACCATGGTCGGCCTCCTTCAGCCGAGAACGGGGAATCGGCGGTTGCGGGCGAGGTCGTCGAGGGCGTGCTGCATGTGCTTGCGCACGACGCGGTCGACCTCGGCGATGTCGGGGTCGTCGCCGAACTCGGCGCGGATGTCGATCGGGTCGAGCACCCGGGTCACGAGCTTCGACGGCAGCGGGACGTTCGGCGGGAATCCGGCGGTGATGCCGAACGGCAACCCGAGGCCCAGCGGCACACTCTTGATCCGCAGCAGGCGGTCGGCGCGCAGGAACTTGGCCAGCCCCTCGCCGCGGTTGAGGAAGATCTGGGTCTCCTGACCGCCGAGCGTCACGATGGGCACGATCGGGACGCCGGCGTCCAGGGCGGTGCGGATGTAGCCGGTGCGGCCGTGGAAGTCGATCGACGCACTCTCCCGGGTCGGACGCATCGCCTCCCAATCGCCGCCGGGGAAGACGATCGTCGCCGCGCCGGCACGCAGCACGTCGACGGCGTTGCGCGGGTCGGCGCGCAGAAACCCGAATCCGGAGAAGATCGCGTCACCCAGACCGGTGAACAGCAGATCGTGGGCGAGGGTGAACAGGGGGCGCCCGGCACCGAATTCGTCGGCGAAGGCCACCGTGATGACCGGGACGTCAAAGGCGAGCAGGCCGCCCGAGTGGTTCGAGACCAGGAGTACCCCACCGTCCGGCACCTTCTCGATCCCGCTGACCTCCGAGCGGAAGTATCCCTTCGCGACCAGGCGCAAGACGGGTAGAGCCGCCCGCACCCAGTTCTCGTTGCGCCTTTCCATGTCGTTTCTCCGATCCAGTAAACTAGAACGTGTTCTACCGATAAATTAGAACACGTTCTAGTACAGGTGGCCAGCGGAAGTAACCAATGCCACACCGTGACATCCCAGGTAGGAGTGCCGTGGAGTTCACCTTGGAGGACATCTCGGACGCCGAGATCGCGCGGCGTCGCGCCGTGTTCGAACCGCTGACCGCCGCGGTGCGCGAATTGATCGACGCCACCATCCGCACCGAGGTGGACGACGACACGATCCGCGAGGTCCAGCAGACGATCGCCGACGCCACACACCGCTTGCGAGCCGCGCAGATGGACGGGGCGTACGGGGTGCGCTACACGCCCGGCCTCGAGGGGATGCCGTGGGGTAACGCGGTCATCGGGATGCGCAATGCGATCGCTCCCCCGCTGAACACCGTCCGGCACCCCGACGGCCAGGTGACCGCCGACTTCACCCTGCGCGCCGCCTACGAAGGTCCGCCGGGACATGTCCACGGCGGTGTCTGCGCACTCGTGCTCGACCAGGTCCTCGGCGAGGCGGGCAGCGCCGACAACGTTCCCTGCTACACCGGGACCATCTCGGTGCGCTATCTGCGCCCGACCCCGCTCGGCCGGCTGCACGCCGAGGCGGTCATCGTCGAACGCGACCGCCGCAAGAAGATCGTGCACGGGTCGTTGTCGGACGCCGACGGCCAGACCGCGACGGCCGAAGGCGTGTTCATCGTGCCGAAGTCGTGGGACGGGCCGATGCCGCACAGCGCCCGCAGCGCGGAAGACGATCCGCCTTCGGAGTAGCGTCAGGCAGGTGACCGACGCAGTTCACCTCCCTGAGGGCACTCCATCCGGATTCGACGGTGACGAGGCCGCCGCGGTACGGGCGGTCACCGACCGCCTCGGCCTGCCCGGCCTCATCGACGTCCACACCCACTTCATGCCCAAGCCGGTGATGGACAAGGTATGGGCCTACTTCGACTCGGCCGGGCCGCTCGTCGGGCGGGAATGGCCGATCACCTACCGCGCCGACGAGGATGTGCGCGTCGCGGGCCTGCAGGCCTTCGGGGTTCGCGCGTATTCGTCGCTCGTCTACCCCCACAAACCGGATATGGCGGAGTGGCTCAACGGCTGGGCCGACGACTTCGCGCGGCACCACCCCGACTGTCTGCACACGGCGACCTTCTACCCGGAAAAGCAGGCCACCGGGTACGTGTCCCGCGCCATCGCGCACGGAGCACGAGTCTTCAAGTGCCACATCCAGGTTGGCGGCTTCTCCCCGATCGACCCACTCCTCGACGGCGTCTGGTCGCAGATCGCCGACAGCCAGGTGCCCGTGATCATCCACTGCGGTTCCGGTCCGGCACCCGGCACCTACACCGGGCCGGAGCCGATTCGCACTCTGCTGCACCGTTTTCCGTCGTTGCCGCTGATCGTCGCACACATGGGGATGCCCGAGTACAGCGAGTTCCTGGATCTCGCGGAGCGGTATCCGAATGTCCGGCTGGACACCACGATGGCGTTCACCGACTTCGTCGAGGCCGACGTGCCGTTCCCGAGCGACGCGTACGGTCGACTGCGCGATGCCGGGGACAAGATACTGTTCGGCAGCGACTATCCGAACATCCCGTACGGCTATCTGCATGCGCTCGAGGCCGTGGTGCGCCTCGACCTCGGCGACGACTGGCTGCGCCGCGTACTGCACGACAACGCCGCACAACTGTTCGGCATCTCCTAGCACCTGGCCCAGGTCCGCGCCCCGTCGACCGTGCGCCCGACCCCGTCGACCGTGCGCCCGATCCCGTTGAGCGGGCACCGTTTCGGGCTGACCGGGCGCCACTCTCGCGACCGGACACGCGCACTCTTCCGACGACGCCCACCCAACGAAAAACTGTGCCCACTCAACGGTAAACGGCACCCACCCAACGAAAAACAGCGCCCACCCAACGAAGAACTGCGCCCACTCAACGGTAAACGGCGCCCAGTTGTCTAGAGCACCTGGGACAGGAAGGTGCGCAACCGTTCCGATTCCGCCGAGGTGAAGATCTGTTCCGGCGCACCAGTTTCCACCACCGCCCCGTGATCCATGAACACGACGTTGTCGGAGACGGTGCGCGCGTAGCCCATCTCGTGGGTGACGACGACCATCGTCATGCCCTCGGCGGCCAGGTCGGTCATCAGCGCGAGGATGCCCTTCACGAGTTCCGGGTCCAGCGCCGAGGTCGCCTCGTCGAAGAACATCACCTGGGGTTCCATGGCGAGTGCCCGGGCGATGGCGACGCGCTGCTGCTGACCACCGGAGAGGTTGCCCGGGCGGGAATCGGCCTTGTTGGTCAGCCCGACCACCTCGAGTTGACGCATCGCCACCGCCCGCGCCTCGTCCTTGGACAGGCCGCGGAGTTTGTGCGGCCCGAGGGCGATATTCTCGGCAACGGTCTTGTGCGGGAACAGGTTGAAGTGCTGGAAGACCATCCCGATGCGTCGTCGGAGTTCGTCGGGGTTGTCGTCGAGCACCGAGCGGCCGTCGAGCAGGATGTCACCGCGGTCGGGTTCGTGCAGTCGGTTGAGCACCCGCAGGAGCGTCGACTTGCCCGAGCCCGACGGCCCGATGACTGTGGTGGTACTGCCCGCGTCCACGTGGATGTCGACGCCGCGCAGCACGTGGTTCTTGCCGAAGGACAGGTGGAGGTCCGACCCCGTCAGCGAGACGGCATCTCGAGTCTTTTCCGATGTGGCGGTGGACATGTCATCCCTCCTGGACCGGGCTGGCGGTGACGGGCAGCGGTTCGTCGTCGACCGGACGGCCGGTGCGCAACCGTTTGTCGATGTAGTTCACCAGGTGCGTGAGCGGCACCGTCAGGATCAGGTACATGATGCCCGCCGCGACGAGCGGCGACAGGTTTCCCGTCTGCGCGTTGAGGTCTCGGCCGACGGCGAACAGCTCCCGCTGGGTGGCGAGCAGACCGAGGAAGTAGATCAGCGAGCTGTCCTTGATCAGGCTGATGAACTGATTCATCAAGGCGGGCAACACTCTGCGCACCCCCTGGGGGATGACCACCAGGCGCATAGAGGAGCGGTAGGAGAAACCGATCGCGCGGGAGGCCTCCATCTGTCCCTCGTCGACGCTCTGGATGCCGGAGCGGAAGATCTCCCCGATGTAGGCGGCCGCGAGTAGCGCGAGCGCGATCGCGCCGAGCCAGTAGGGGTTGTTGCCGGTGAGGTTCTTGACCACCGGCCCGACGCCCAGGCCCACGATGAGGATGACCACCACCGCGGGCAGCCCCCGGAAGATGTCGGTGTAGACGCGGGCGGGCCAACGCAGCCAACGGGATCGGGAGATGCCTGCGACCGCCAGCAGCATCCCGAGCACGGTGCCGATGACGCCCGACACCACCGACAGGATGATGGTGTTGGGCAGGCCGGTCTTGATCAGATCGGGGAAGGCCTGCTTGTAGAGCTCCCAGTTGAAGAAGGTGGAGCCGAGTTGCGCGAGGGTGCCTTTGGGGGCGGTGGTTCCGGTGTCTTCCTCCTTGCCGGCGTTGGCTTGTGCGATCGCCGCGAAGTCCGGCAGCTGTGGTTCGGGTGCAGCCTTGCTGCCCGGCTTCCAGCCGGTCGGCAGTTCCCGCGGCACCCAGTCGCTGTACAGCTTGGCGTAGGTGCCGTCGGCGATGATCGCGTCGAGTCCCGAGTTGAGGGCCTCGACGAGTTTCGGCTTGTCGCGGGCGACGGCCCAGGCGACGAAGTTGTTCACGCTGAACGTGTTTTCCACGATCGTGGTGCCGTCGCCCGGTTTGACCGCGCCCTGCGCCTGTTGCGACGGCGCGACCCACGCGTCGATCTGACCGGTCTTGAGGTTCGCGTAGGCGGTGGCGTAGTCGGGGAACTTCACCGGGTCCAGGTGCAGGGTGTTGACCACGTAGTCGTCCTGCACGGTGCCCTGCACGACTCCGATTCGGGTGCCGGAGTTCAGGTTTGCGAAACCCTTGATGTCGCTGCCGGCGGGCACGACGAGCGAGAAGTAGCCGAAGTCGTAGCCGTTGGTGAAGGCGACGGTCTTGCGGCGTTCGTCGGTGGTGGTGATCGACGACGACCCGACATCGAACCGGTGGTTGGCCACCTGCGACAGCAGCCCGGAGAACTCGGTGCCGGCGAACTGGATCTTCAGGCCGAGTTTGGCGGCGACCGCCTTGAGGAGTTCGTTGTCGAAGCCGGTGAACACGCCCTGGCTATTGACGCAGATACTGGGGCCGGCATCGGAGAGCGTGCCGACCGAGATGGTGCCGGGGGTGATCAGGCCGAGGTTGTTGACGTCGAGCTGGTCGATCGGCGTCGTCGTGGCCGTGGTGTAGCGGTCCTCGGCGCCCTTCTCTGCCGCGGCCAGGTTGGTCGGGGCGGCGGATGCCGAATTCTCGCCCGGCGGTGAGCAGTTGTCGGCGGGCGCTGCGCTCGCCCGCGGGCTCGGGCCGGTGATCGCGACCAACAGGGCGACCAGGGTGGCGACGACGGCCAGGGCGGCGAGGCGCGCAGAGTTTCGACGTGTGGCGGTCACCGGTGTCACCCTATCGAGCCGAGACTCGATGCCCAACAGTTCGGGTCACGCAGATTCGACAATGCGTCGAGCAGTGACGTCGGGTAGGTGGCCCGCGGCCAACTCGTAGTCAGCGTCGTCGTGCAGAATGACCAACCCGTGCGCCGCGGCGGTACCGCAGATCAACAAGTCAACAACCGACAGCGCCCGCGCTGCGCCGATTCCCGCCAGTCGATACTGCGCCGAGTCAATCCACGACCAGACATGCTTCGGTACGGGGACGTCAGGGTAGATGTCGCGAAAAGCGGCGTCCATCTGGTCGATCTCGGACACATTGCGTGCCGCTCGACGGAACTCAGCACGTTGCGGTGCACACGATCCGACGGACCCGTTGTGAAGGGCGTCGTTCCACCGCTCGGTGAGCTCAGGATGTCGTTGGAGCCGCCATATCGCCGACGAATCGGCCAGAAACCTGATCATTCGCCGATGCGCTTCTCATCGGCCCTCGCCTCACGCCAGCCCTCATAATCCCAATTCTTCGCGTCTTCGCGCGAGCGCACGAGCGCCTCGATGCGCCGAGACCGCGCGACGTAGTCGCGCAACGCGAGATTCACTGCCTCCTTCTTTGTATGTACTCCGGCGATCCGCATCACTTCCGCCAGCGCGTCGTCATCGAGGTCGATCTGTGTCACCGCCATTGCAGCCTCCGCATGTTGGTGATGAGCAAGCTGTCTAAACATGACCAACATACTCCTGACGTGCTTGAGCCGCGCCCGTAAATCGCCGGGCAGGCGTCATTCCCTGCCCGGGTTCAATGGTTCAGACGCCGCCACCCCGAAGTCGGTTCCGTCGAAGGGGTTCTCTCCCATTGCTTCTCCGAGGGATTGGCGGATCATCGGCTCCGTCGAGGAGGAAGGTCAGCCCCGCGCCGCGATCCTCGCCCGCACCTCCGGCCGACGCAGCGGCGGCACCGTTTTGGGCGGTTGCCGCCGCTCCGGCAGCGCGTCGAGCAGTTCGTGGGTGGCCTGGGTGACCGTCCGGACCGCAGCCTCGAATGCCTCGATGTTCGCGGCCGACGGGTGCCGGATACCACTCACCTTGCGGATGTATTGCCGTGCCGCAGCTTCGATCTCCTCGTCGGTGGCCGCGGGCTCGAGGCCGCGCAGTTCGGTGATGTTGCGGCACATAGGGTAGCTCCTCTCGGTAACCGCTCGTTGAGCAGGCGCAATGGCTGGCGAGCAGGTGGTCACTCCGCGATCTTGACGACCGCCTTCCCCAGGATCCGCCCTTCGGCGAGATCGGTCAACGCCTCGGGCAGTTGGTCGAGGCTGTAAGTCTTGTTGACCTGCGGCCGCAGGCCGGCCGCGATCATCTCGGTGAGTTCGTCGTGCAGCAGCTCGGGGACGCCGGGATGCGTGCGGACGTACTCGCCCCAGGCGGCGCCGACGACCGCGATGTTGCGGAACAGCACCCGGTTGAGCTTGACGGTGGGGATGCCGCCGGCGGCGAATCCGATGACCACGTAACGGCCGTCGGGCGCGACCTGGCGCAGCGCCTCGTCGAAGACCTCACCACCGGACGGGTCGATCATCACGTCGACGCCCTCGGGCACGATCTCCTTGAGCTTCTTGCCCCAGCCCTCTTCGAGTTGCACGATCTCATCGGCCCCGGCACCGCGCAGCAGCTCCTCGGCACCCTTGCGGTGCACGATGGCAATCACCTTGGCGCCCATGGCCTTTGCCACCATGATCGACGCAGTGCCGACACCGCCGGCCGCGCCGAGTACGCCGACGACCTCACCGGGCGCGGTCTGCGCGCGGACCTTGAGGGCGAACAACGCGGTCTGATAGTTGATGCCCATCGCGGCGCCCTGGTCGAAGGTCAGCCCTTCAGGCAGCGGCAGGAGCTGCGCCGGGGAGGCGGCGACCTTCTCGGCGAACCCACCGACGATCGAGGCGACGAGCACCTTGTCGCCGACCTTGACCGACCCCCCGTCCGGCGCCTGCGACACCACACCGGCGACCTCGGTGCCAGGGGTGAACGGCGTCGGCACGCGCAGCTGGTACTTGCCCTGGCTCATCAGCAGGTCGGGGAAGCAGATGCCGCACGATTTGATGTCGACGACAACCTGCCCGTCGGCGGGCGTCGGGTCGTCGACCTCGGTCAGCTGCAGGCCTGCGGGTCCGGTCTCTTCGGTGAGCACTTGTGCTTTCATACGGCTCACCCTACGCGGCCGGAACCGAGCGTTCGCTAGGATCACCGGTATGCCAGCCCAGTCGGCGACGACGCCGAACACCCCCTCTCCGCAGCGCCTGGCGGTGGCCGCCGAGGCACCCGGCTTCATGCCGCACGACGAGGCGATGACCCTCTATGAGATCGCGGGCGAGTATCTGTCCCAACCGAATTCGACGCGGATCGGCATCGAGATCGGCACCTACTGCGGCAAGTCCACCGTATATCTCGGGGCCGCCGCAGAGCCGTACGGAGCGATCATCGTCACCGTCGACCACCATCGCGGATCCGAGGAGCATCAGCCGGGCTGGGAGTATCACGACACCTCGCTCGTCGATCCCCATGCGGGCACCCTGGACACGTCGGCGCGGTTCCGTCGCACCATGTTCGACGCCGGCCTGGAGAAGACGGTGATCGGCATGCTCGCAGGCTCCACGATGGCGGCGCGGATGTGGGGCAAGCCGGCGGACTTCGTGTTCATCGACGGCGGGCACAGCATGGAAGCCGCGCAGAACGACTTCGACGGCTGGGCCAAGTGGGTGCGCATCGGTGGCGCGCTGCTGATCCACGACGTCTTCCCCGATCCCGCCGACGGTGGCCGTCCGCCGTACGAGATCTACTGCCAGGCGCTGGCCACCGGACAGTTCACCGAGGTGCGCGCCGAGGGGTCGCTGCGCGTCCTGCGGCGCGACGGCGGTGAGGTCGGGGCGGCGCTTCCGGTGCGGTAGCTGGCACAGTCGGACCGTTCTTCCTCCCGCTTTGCAAGAACCCTCCGCGAACTCGTCGGCTGCCAGCATGGTTGTGAGACAGGTGCTGGTGGTGGGTGCGGGGGATGGAGTAGTGATGAGTCAGGTGCAACACCGGTGGCAGACT
>NZ_JBSFQJ010000014.1:40116-157062 GCF_053588655.1 Gordonia sp. NPDC003424 | reverse complement strand
AGCCCGCGAGCTTGCGAGCGAGCGCATCGAGATCAACGGTGAACGAGATCTCGATGCGGACCCTCGCAAGCTCGGGGCCTTACTCGATCAGCGGGGAGTGGCGACTCTTCGGATCACGCCCCGAGCGCAGCGAGGCGCTGCATTGAGACCGCACCTCCGGACCGCGCGAACCCGCGAAAGCGCCCCTGTGGATAGATTTTCGTGGCGGCATGACCGACGACGGATACTGACAAGATGACCGCCTGCGTGTATATCGTCGAGTGCTCCGATGGTAGTTACTACGTCGGAAGCACACGGAACATCGAGCATCGCGTCGAACAGCACAACAGTGGACGCGGGGCTCGCTACACGAGTACCCGGACTCCGGTGCGACTGGTCTTCGTGCAGGAATGCGAAAACATCGGCGAGGCATACGCTCTCGAGAAACGCCTACAGAAGTGGTCGAGGGCGAAGCGACGGGCGTTGATAGAGGGCAGGTTCGACGATCTGCACGAGCTGGCGCTGAAGAGGTTGCGGCGGTGATCTCGATGCGGCGCCTCGCTGCGCTCGGAGCCTTACTCGATCAGCGGAAATCCCTTCGGGGAACCCGTGGTCGGTCGCCAGGGCGGTGATCTCGATGCGGACCCGCGCAAACTCGGTTACTTACTCGATCAGCGGAAACCGTGCGGGAAACGTGTTTGGTCCCGGGTTCCGGCCGCACTCGATCAGCGCGAGTCGTCCGTCGGCACCTCGACGTCGAACCTCAGCACATCGCGCACGAGTGTGCTGATGCTGTCGGCGTCGGTCTTGCTCTTGATCCGAGCGCGGTGCACGTCAACGGTTTTCACGCTCATGCCGAGTTTGCGGGCGATGTTCTGACTGGGCAGTCCCTCGACCACCAACGCGAGGATCTCCCGTTCGCGAGGGGTCAGCAGCGACACCTTCTCCTGAATCGAGCGCCGCAGCTCGTAGGCATGGAATCGCTCGGTCGCCTTCTCCATCCCGGCCTGCACCGCGTCGAGCAAACGCTGTGGATCGTAGGGCTTTTCGAGGAAGTCGAGGGCGCCGGCCTGCAGCGTGGACACGGACATGCGGATGTCGCCGTGTGCCGAGACGAAGATGATCGCGACGTGTGGGGCGAACTCGTTGATGCGTTCCTGCAGTCGGGTACCGCTCATCTGCGGCATGCGGACGTCCAGGACGATGCAGGCGGGATGACTGCCGTCGTAGGCGGCCAGAAACGCGTCGGCGCTGTGGCAGATCTCCGGCTTGATACCGATACTGCCCAATAGCCAGTCGACGGACTCGCACAACTCGGGATCGTCGTCGACGACATACACCGTTGCCGGTGGTGTGCTGTGCTCGTTCGTCTGCTCTGCCATGGTCATGATTCGTCGACGAGACTTTACCCGTCGGCCTCGTCGTTCCACGCCGCATCGGCGGTCCAGTAGTTCATGCCGGCGGCACTGACCTTGTGCTCCCAGGTCGAAGTGCGCTCCAGCCACGGCTCTTCGCTGCGGACGGAGGCGTCGGCGGCCTCCGGGCCGTCGGCCTCGACCGTCCAGTGCACCCAGTTCACCTCGCGACCGTGTTCGTCGTGCACAAACAGGTCGACATGATGCCAGCCGTAGTTGAAGGTGTCCTCGTAGCAGGTGAGGAACATCCGGTGATGGGTTATCGGCCGCGGCTTGAGGACCATGACACAAGTACCTTTCTCTGGTCAGGCCGGAATCGCCGGCAGATCACGCAGCAGGGGCTCGAGCGCTCCCGCCACCTCGAACAGATTTGTTTCGTCGCCGGGCATCCCGATGACCTGCAGGCCCAGCGGAAGTCCGTCGGTGGTCGACGCACCCGGGACCACGACGACGGGCAGACCCAGAAGCTGCCAGGGGCGGCTGAGGATCGGAGAACCCGTGGCATCCAACCCCTTTGGCGCCGGACCCAGCGCCGCAGGCCCGACGATGACGGTGTCGTCGCCGAGCATGTCGCGCAGCAGCGCGCGGGAGCGGTCGCGGCGGATCAACGCACCTGCGGCGGCCGAAGCGGGAACCTCACGGCCGCTGTCGATGAGCGCGCACAGTTGGGGGCTCAACGCGTCGCGGGAACTCTTCTCGATCTTGGCGAGTGTCACGGCCGCCTCGTGCGACATCACCGTCACGTGATCGTCGGCGAGGGTCTGTACATGGTCGTCCCAATCCAGCGGTCCGGCACTGAGTCCGGCGTCGCTGAGAAGACCGGGAAGCAGGTCCAGCAGACGCTGCATCGACGGTTCCACGACGTCGAGGGAACTACCGCGCCACACCAGCGCCGACGAGGCATGTCGTGAATCCGGGCTGCGGCGCGCTCGTCCGGCGAACGCCGAATACACATATGCCAAGTCGTCGACGGTACGGGTCAGAATGCCGAGCGAATCCAACGATTCACTCAGCCCGGTCACACCGGCCAGACTGGTCGTTCCCTGAGCCAGAACCATGCCCACCGCACCGCAATACGACGCCGGCCGGGTCAGCGATCCCGCGGTCTGCGTGCCCAGGGCGATGGGGATGACGCCGGCACCCACCGCCGCCGCGGACCCGCTCGACGATCCGCCCGGCGTGTGATCGGACGCGGCCGGGTTGCGGGTGGGGCCGGGGGAGAAGTAGCCGAATTCCGTGGTCACGGTCTTGCCCTGCACCACCGCACCCAACTCGCGGAACCGTGCGACGCAGGCGGCGTCTGTGCTCGCGGGGTCCGGTGAGGTGACCGCTGATCCGGCACGGGTCGGCAGCCCGGCCACGTCGATCAGATCCTTGATCCCGATCGAGATCCCGCGCAGGGGTCGACGGCCACCCGTCGCGTCTTCGTTCCGCGCATCGTCGACGATGCGGTCGGACAACTGCACCCAGGCCGCGAGGTCCGTCTCGGCACGCTCGATCTCGGCTCGGGTTTGTGCGACAAGTGTTTCCGCGGTCACTGCGCCTTCGTGGACAGCGGTTACCTGGTCACTGACGGGCTGGTTCCAGTAAGCCGAGCTCACCGTTCCTCCTTCTTCCGATGTCATCAGTCTGCCTGGTTGTCGCCGTCGGCAACAGTAAAGAAATCCCTCCTACCGCTGTAACCGGATCCGGTCATAGTTTCACTGGCATCCGACGATCTCCAGCCCCCGACGGAGGAAGAACCGATGTCCACCACCACAACTGATCAGCACACCGAAAGTCCACCCACCCCGCGCAGATTCGATCTGGGCCGGATGTCACGACGTGCGTGGCTGGTCACCGGACTGCTGGTCCTGTTCCAGATCGTGGCGTTCGCCGACAAGGCCGTGCTCGGTCTCGTGTCGGCCGACGCCATTCCCGAACTCGGCTTGACGACAGTCGAGTTCGGGTTCATCGGCAGCGCGTTCTTCTTCCTCTACGCCATCGTCTCGGTCATCACCGGGGTGCTCGCATCGAAGTTCTCCGTCAAATGGATCCTGTTCACGATGAGTATCACCTGGGCGGTGCTGCAGTTCCCGATGCTGCTCGGCGGCGGGGCCGCGATCCTGCTGCTCACCCGCATCCTGCTCGGCGGCGCCGAGGGACCGGCCACCGCCATGTCGCTGACATCGGCGCATACCTGGTTCTCGCCCGTTCGCCGTGCACTGCCGTCGAACCTGATCGCGGCCGGCTCCGCCCTCGGACCCGTCATCGCCGCACCGGTGCTGGTCTGGGTGATCGGGGAATGGGGATGGCGCTGGGCATTCGGCGCGCTGGGCATCGTCGGTCTCATCTGGACGACGGCCTGGTTCCTGCTCGGCGGCGACGGACCGTTCCGCGCCCGTCGGGAGACAGCCACCGACGACGCCGCAACCACTGTCGACGAGGTAACCACGGTCGACACCGCGGCCGACGAGATCGCGACCTCCGCGGTCGACGCACAGAAGCCGGTCGAAATCTGGCGCGCACTGCTCAGCCTGACATTCCTCGCCGCGGTCATCGGTGGCGCCTCCAACTTCTTCGTGCAGGGCTTCCTCACCACCTGGCTGCCGCAGTATCTGGGCACCGTGGCCGGCCTGTCACGCACCACGGTCGGCTCGGTCACCACCGTCCCGTGGGTCATCGGCGCGCTCGTCCTGCTCGCCCTCGGCGCACTCGGACATCGCCTCCTCAAACGTGGATACACCGCACACCGCGCAATCGCCGTCCCGTTCGGCTGCGCGGCCGTCGTCGCCGGCATCTGTTTCGTGGCGATCCAGGCGACCTCGGGCGCCGTTGCCGTGGCGCTCCTGTGTGTCGCGGCGGGATGCAGCCTGGCCTACCCGATGACCGCGGCCGCGATCGGGTACGCCGTCGGCGCCCGGCAACGACCGATCATGATGGCGACCCTCGGCGGCGTCGCGTCGTTCGGTGCGGTGATCTCGCCGATCCTGGTGGGCTGGTTGATGTCTCATGCCGGCTATGTGTCGCCGCCCAAGGGAGTCAAGCCGACTCCGGAAATGGCCGACCGCATGGCTGTCGGTGTGCACCAGGCCTTCACCATCACCGGCCTCGTCCTGCTCGTCGGCGGCACCCTGTGTATCGCGTTCCTGCGCCCCGAACGGCTCGGCCGCACCCTCCAGCAACGATTCGTCAAGGCTTCTTAGGAGCATCCATGTCCACCCAGACCTCTACCCCGGTCGACCCGCAGCTCTTCCGAGAAGTGTTGGGCCACTATCCCACCGGTGTTGTCGTGGTGACCGGCCGCGACACCGAGGGCGGCATCCTCGCCATGGTGGTCGGCACCTTCAGCTCCGTCTCGCTCGAACCGGCCCTGGTGTCGTTCATGCCGATGAAGACCTCCCGCACCTTCGAGCAGATGCAGCAGTGTGATTCGTTGTGCATCAACATCGTCGGCGGCGAGCAGGAAGACGTCGTGATGACCATCGCCCGACGCTGGGAGAACAAGCTCGACGGCGTCGACTGGTTCGAATCACCCTCCGGCGACCCGATTCTCGCCGACTCGGTGGCCTGGATCGACACCCGCATGTGGAACACCGTCGACGCGGGCGACCACTGGATCGCGTTGTGCGAGGTCGTCGACATGGCGGTCACCAACCCGGTGTCGCCGTTGATCTTCTTCCAGGGCGGATACGGCAGCTTCGTGTGCACGTCGTTGATGGCGCGGATGGATCACGAGATCCTCCCGGCCATCCACGCCGCACATGGCGCACGCCCTCAGGTCGAGGCGCTGGCCTCGACGATCGGATGCGAGGTGTCGGTCCTCACCGCGGTCAGTTGCGACGAGATGGCCGTGGCCCTGTCGGCCACCGGCGACGACGTCGACCGTGAACACGGACTGGCCCGTCGGGTACCGATCGTGCCGCCGATCGGCGACAGCTACGTCTTCGATCAGCCCGTGGAAACCCAGGAGCGGTGGATCAACAAGCTCCGCCACGCCGACGACACCGTCAAACAGATCCATCGGGATCGGCTGACGTTCATGCGCGACAACGGTTTCGCAATGTCGTTCCTGCCGCCCGAGGGCGACGCCGCATACGGCGTCATGCGCGATGCCACGAAGCGCTTCGAGAACGGCAGACTCACCCCCGCCGACGAACGCAGCATCCGCGAATCGATCGCCAACTGTGCGGTCGACTATCGCGTGCGTGAACTCGACGACGACCAGACCTACGACATCGGCTCGCTGGTCCTGCCGATCCGCGACCCGAACGGCGGCTACTCGATGACCCTGCGGCTCGCGCAACTCCCGCAGAACGTCACCGGATCTCGAATCCACGAATGGATTCGACAGGCACGGACCGTGGTATCCGCGCTCGAGAACACCGCACCTGCTGCCGCCGAGGTGGATGCCGAATGAACCCGACCGCCACCGACGCGGCGACCGCAGAGGCGATCGCGACACTCACCGCCCGGATCGACGTCCTCGAGGCCGAGGCCGACATCCGCCGGATCCAGGCGCGCTACATGTTCCTCTGCGACACGCCCTGCCCCGAGTTCGGGATTGCCGACGACGCGCACCGCATCGAGGCGATCCTCGACCTCTACACCGACGACGCGGTGTGGGAGGGCGTGGGGGAGTACTACACCGGCCAGTTCGGTCGCGCCGAGGGAAAAGACGCGATCCGCAAGCACTTCCAGAACTTCTGGGGCGAAAAGCGGGACCCCGCACTGTTGTTGAACGCTCACTACCTCACGTCCGAGCAGATCCACGTCACCGGTGACACCGCGACCGGCCAGTGGATTCACATGCAGCCGTGGCTGTTCTCCGACGGCCGCAGTCTGCTGCGCTCGAGCCGGCTCAACAACGCCTTCCGCAAGGAACGCGGACGGTGGCTCATCACCCGCACCCGCACGGAGAACGTGTTCATCGCCGACCTGCCTTCACACTTCGCCTCCGACCATCCGTCCGAATCGGTGCTGATGCGGGACTGAGCGGTCCGCGTCCCGACGGACTTCCGGTCTGGCAAGGTGTCAGTGGGCCCGGGAGGCAGAGATGACCAGATCGCGCGACGACGATTCGATCGCCACCATGTGTCAGAAGGTGGTCGCCGACATCGATCCGGTGACCATCGTAGTCGTGGATCAGATCCGGGCACGTTTACCGTCGTACGCGTCCGTGCCCGTCGTCGAGCACCGGGAGTCGATCAAGCAGCAGTTGCTGCATTGGCTCGAGTACATGGCGCATGGGCACGATGCGTTGGACATCGATCTCGTTCGGGAGCTCGGGCGACAGCGGGCCCTGCAGGGGATGTCGTTGTCGGACGTGATCGAGTCGTTCCACATCGGATCCCGCGAACTGTGGCGCGCGCTCGTCGAGACGTCCCCGGGGCCCACACCGGAACTGCTCGATGCTGCCGGCGAGCTGTGGGACCTCGTCCATGCCGCGACGACGGCGGTGGCAACCGGCCACAGCGAGGCGACGCGGACGGTGGCGGCGGTGCGGGCGAGCCGGCGGTCGGTTCTGTTCGGCCACCTCGAGCAGGGCCGGATCAGCGAGGAGACCCGCAGGTTGGCGGCCGCGCTGAACTTCGATCCGGATGCCGGCTTCCAGGTGGCGTGCACCCCGGCCGAGGACTGGTCGGAGATTCGGTTGCAGGATCTGCAGCACGCGCTTGACGCGGGTCCCGCCCGGGCGTTGTGCAGCCGTCGCGACGATGCGGTCGTGACGATCTTCCAGTCGGTGTCGAGCGAGGTCGTCGTCGAGGTGATCCGGCGTGTGCACCCGGATGCGGCCGTGGGTCTGGGACTGGTGCGCCCGCGCCTGGCCGGCGCCACGACCAGCATGCGTGATGCGCGGCGGGCCATGGCGCTGTTGCGTGCCGGCGGTCGGGTCTGCGACTTCCGCGATGCGTGGATGTCGGCGATCCTGGCCGAGCATCGCGGTGAGCTCGAGCCGATTCTGGCCGTGGGAGCAGAGGTCGCCGCCTCGAATCCGCATCTGGCCGAGGCGGTCGTGGCGTTCACGCGCAACGGGTTCTCCGCCAGTGCCGCGGCGCGCGAGCTTCATCTGCACGCGAATTCGCTGGCCTACCGGCTGGAGCGCTGGCAGCAGTTGACCGGATGGGACCTGCACACCGTCGACGGCCTGGTCCGATCGACGGCAGCAATCGATCTTCGTGAAATTCCCGAACCGATGGAGAATTCTTTGCCCCGGATCCCGATGATTTCTGGCGGATGACCGTCGACAATTAGGTGGTCCCGCCATTTCCACAAAGGAGCGTTCATGACCGCCGACGTTGCGCAGACCCAGCCGGGTGTCGAGATGCCGATGCCGCCGACCTTCGATTCCGTCGAGCAGGAGCGTCTGCACCGCAAGCAGCGCCTCGCCGCTGCGTTCCGGTTGTTCTCCCAATGCGGCTTCGACGAGGGCGTCGCCGGCCACATCACCGCCCGGGACCCGGAGCGCACCGACCATTTCTGGGTCAACCCGTTCGGGATGCACTTCAGTCGGATCCGCGCCAGCGACCTCATCTTGATCAACCACGAGGGCGAGATCGTGGAAGGAAACCGGCCCGTCAACCGCGCCGCGTTCGTCATCCATTCACAGGTGCACGCAGCCCGGCCCGACGCCGTCGCCGCCGCGCACGCACACTCGCTCTACGGCAAGGCCCTGTCGAGTCTGCGGATCGGTCTCGAGCCCCTGACCCAGGACGCGTGCGCGTTCTACGACGACCACGCCGTCTTCGACGACTTCACCGGCGTCGTCAACGAGTTCGACGAGGGACGCCGTATCGCGGCCGCACTCGGCACCAACAAGGCGGCGGTGCTGGCCAATCACGGGCTGCTGACCGTCGGGCAGACCGTGGATTCCGCCGCCTGGTGGTTCATCACGATGGAGCGTTCGTGCCAGGCCCAGATGATCGCCATGGCCGCCGGCACCCCGCACCCGATCGACGCCGCCACCGCCAAACTGACCTACGATCAGGTCGGGCTCGAGTACGCCGGCTGGTTCCAGTTCCAGCCGCTGTTCCAGAAGATCGTGGCAGCGCAGCCCGACCTCCTCGACTGACCAGCCCACAGCTCGGCACATCCGGGGCGCTGCAGACCCGCGTTTCACGAGAACCTTGCGCGGCGCCCCGGAAATGGCTATGGATGGACGGACACACATGTCGGCTCGAAGGGACGATCGATGAAGCTTTCCATCCGTAACCAGCTCGCCGGGGAGGTCGTGTCCGTGACCCTCGGCGCGGTGAACGCCACCGTGAAGATCCGCGTCGACGGCGGCGACCAGATCATCACGTCGTCGATCACCAAGGAAGCGGCCGAGGAACTCGAACTCGCCGAGGGCAAACGGGTGGTCGCGCTCATCAAGGCGTCCGAGGTGAGCGTGGGTGTGCCGGACTGACCGGACGGCTACCGGTGCTGCGCGCCGAGGGAGAACTCGGGGGTGTAGTGCGCGTTCGGTTTACCGGTGATCAGGTCGGCGGCCAGTTCGCCGTACACGGGCGCGAACTTGAACCCGCGGCCCGAAAGTGCCGTCAGCAGAAGCATTCCGGTGTCGGAATCCAGATCGATCAGCGGAAGCCCGCTCGGCGTGCACAATTCGTGATGCATGGAGAACCGGACCGGCTCCGGATTGAGATCCGGGATGAAATCGCTTGCCCAGCTGCTGATCTTGCGGAGATCCTCGCGGCTGAACGACGGCACCTCATCGGGTGAGGAGATCGCGCTCCACAGCGGTTCGGTGGCCACCTTGACGCTGTAGGAGTCGTGGCTCGGTGTGCCGTAGAGGTGCACGCCGTCCTCGTCTCGGATGAACGCCGGGAACCGGTCCGGGCCGAACATCTCCGGCTGCCGCGGCATGAACCAGGTCAGCGACAGCGGGATGATCGACAGGAAGCCCTTGAGATCCGGGCGCAGCTTCAGCGACCAGGAACCGGTCGCCACGACCACCTTGTCGCACGTGATCCGCTGGTCGACGGTGACGATCTCGAGCCGTCCGCCGTGCTCGTCGAAGTCCACCACCTCGGTGTTCGTCAGCACCTGTGCGCCAAAGGCTTTGGCGGTCTCCACCGAGGCGAGCACACTCGCCTCGGGGAAGAGGCTGCCCGCTCGGTGATCGAGAACGGCCATCGTGGAGTCGTCGTCGACCCGATGCTGTGGATACCGAGCCCGCAACGCGGCGGCGTCGAGGATCTCGTGCGGCAGATCGAACTGTTCGGCCGACTCGATCGACTTCAGCAGCGGACCCGAGCCGGTGTCCCCGATCTGCAGGGCGCCGCACTCGTCGTACAGTCGGCGGCCGCTGTCCTTCTCGAGCTCGCGCCACAGTTCGCGGGACCGGGCGAGCATCGGCACGAAGCGCGGTCCTTCATGGACCGCGGACCGGAACAGGCGTGAGTCTCCCGCATACGAACCGCGCGTGTGCCCGATGCCGAACTGTTCGATCCCGACGACCCGCACCCCGCGTTTCGCCAACTGCCACAAGGCCATCGACCCGGAACTGCCGAGCCCGATGACGACGACATCGGTATCCATTGTTGTCGATCCCTCCCGGGTCATGCGAGTTCCGGCGACTGCCAGAGGTTCAGCGTGGTACCGATGCCCTTGGCGATCGCGTTGCGGTACAGCACGGTTCCCCACGCGACGTCCTCGACGGGCATGCCGCCGACAGAGAAGACGATGATCTCGTCGTCCGAGCGCCGCCCGATCGCGTCGCCGGCGGCAACGGCCCCGAGGTCGACGACGTCGGCGGCATCCATCTCGCCGTCGTGGATCATGTCCATGAACTTGCAGCCGATGATCGGGATGGTCTGATGCGACGGATACCCCGTCTCCTCGGACCAGGCCTCATAGAGGCGGACGTTGTCGACGACCTTGCGGACATCGGGGCCCTGCATCGAGGAGTCCATGTTGCACATCGCCGGCATGCTCAGGAATGCACCGGGTTTGATGATGTCGCGGGTCAGGGTCGGATAGGTCGCCGGGTCGCCGGGCACGCCGGTGGTGCAGAAGGTCACGATGTCGGAGTCGCGCACCGCGTCCTCGATCGTGTCCACCTCGATCACCGAGATCTGCGGGTACTCGGCGGCCACCCACGCGGTGAACGCGTCCATGCTGGCGCGTCCGCGGCCCTTGACCTTGACGGTGTCGATGCCCGGACGGGCGACGACGAAGGCAGCCAACGAGGTTCGTGCCATCACGCCCGGCCCGACGATACCGACCGTCGTCGCGTCCTCGCGGGCGAGGAACCGTGCGCCCACGCCCGGCACCGCGCCGGTGCGGTAGGCCGAGAGCAGGTTGGCCGACATCAGCGCCAGCGGCGCCCCGGTGTCGGTGTCGCTCAGCATGAACATGAGGATCGAGCGCGGTAATCCCTTGTCGCGGTTGGCGATATTCGACCCGTACCACTTCACGCCGGTCGTTCCGAAACCGCCGCCGAGGTAGGCCGGCATCGCCATGAAGCGACGGTCGGCGGTGTTGTGCGGCATGCCGGGGAACGGGGACTGCTCCGGGAAGGTGATCATCGCGCCATGCGAGTCACTGTTCGGTCCGGCCATCCGGTAATCGCCCTTGTGCAGCAACACAAAGGTCTCCTGCATGGCGTCGACGCAGCCGGCCATGTCGGTGACGCCGGCGGCGATCATGTCGGGCTCGGAGAGGTAGCGGAAGTCGATGGTGGTGTTCATAAGAGGACCTCACAAGGCATCAGGAGAGTGAAAGGGTTGCGGGAAGACGCGTTCGGGTGGTGCTGAGCCACAACACGAGGGTCGCGAACACCACTTCGACGCCGGCGACTGCCAGCATCGCCGTCGAAAGACCGGACATCGGCACCGCAGCGACCGGTTCCCCGGCCATCGACATCGTGTGGTGCGAGGGGGGCATGGTCATCGACAACAGGTGGAGGGCGATCATCGCCGCCGACATCCCCACCAGCATCGCCCAGCCACGCGGCGATGGCGACCGCACCAGGTGGATCCCGCAGGCGATGCATCCGACCGCCATCGCCAGCGACATCGCTGCCGGCACCGGGCCGAGATGTCCCAGACCGGCGACGTGCAGCGCGCCCGACAGCAGAGCCAGAGTCGCGGCGACAAAACCGGCCACGCGTGGAAAGGCGATGCGACTCATCATCATTCGCGGTGCCGACCCATCTCGGCGTACCGCTCGGGCGAGCGGGGAGCGCAAGATGAGTGCGGCGATCACCCCGAGAACGGCGGCGACGAGCAGGAGCGACGGCAGCAGCCACACCAGGACGCCACCGCTGCCGATCAGCAGGTTGAAGTTGGCGACCCCGACGATCAGGACGGCGATCAGCGCGATGCCCGCGACCAGCGGAGCCACCAGGGTGCGCAACCGGTTCGGATCGAGATCTCCGTGTCGTGCGAAGAACGCCACCACCGCGAACGACGACGCGGCCATGAGAGCGATCACTCCGAGGGTGCCGAGGTTGCACAGCCAGGTGAACAGGGCCAGCACCGGATCTTGGCGTGTCAGTGCGAACACGGCGACGACCACGAGTGCCAACGTCGACTGGGCGACCGATCCGACGTGGGGACTCTGGTGCAGGGAGTGGGTGCGACCGGCGTGTTCGGGCAGCAGACCTTCGCGACCGAGAGCGTAGGTGTAGCGGGCGACGGCGTTGTGGAAGGCCAGCACTGCGGCAAAGACACTGGTGATGAACAGGATTCGCATGATCGTCGTGTACCACGGGCCGATGTAACCGTTCGACAGCTCGAACAGGAACGTCGTCGGGTCGGCGAGCTTGGCGATGTAATCGGGTATGTTGCCGACGCCGGCACCGTTGACCATCAGGAAGGTCACCACCGTGTAGACGACGCCGATGGTGGTCACTGACACGAACGTCGCACGAGCGACGGTACGTTTCGGGTCTTTCGCCTCTTCGCTGTAGATCGCCGTTGCCTCGAAGCCCACGAATGAGGCGAAACAGAACAGCAGGCCGATCGGCAGCGACCCCGACGTCAGCGCGTGGGGTGTCAGCGGGGTGATGCTCAGCGATGTCGTTCCGAAGTCACCGCCCTTGACGGTGATGACGACGGCCAGGATGAGAACGACGAGGAACTCCAACCCGACGAGGATCGAGAGCACCTTGACCGACATGTCGATCTGCCGGTAGCCGAGCACGGCGACCGCGGCGATCCCGATGAGTGCGAACACCCACCAGTCGACCGAGACGCCGAACTCATCGGTGACGAAGGCCGCGGCGGCCGCACCGAATAGACCCCACAGGCCGATCTGCATGGCGTTGTAACTGAGCAACGCGAGATATGCTGCGGCGCCACCGGATTGTTGTCGCAATCCGCGGGTGATGTAGGAGTAGAAGGCTCCGGTGCTGGTGTGGAAGCGCGACATGGCGGTGTAGCCGACGGAGAACACCAGCAGGGTGATCATGGTGACGACGTAGGCGGCGGGAACGCCCGGCCCGTTGCCGAGCAACATGGCAACGGGTGCGCCGCCGGCCATGGCGGTCAGGGGTGCGGCAGCGGAGATCACGAAGAACGTGACACCCAGGGTGCCGAGGGTGCCTCGGCGTAACGAGTGTTCCTGGCGCGCCGACTGATTGGTGGCCGGCGCTACGGGATCGGTGGTCATACGAATGCTCCGAGCTGGAAGGGGGAGGGGAGAGGTCAGCAGTGGCAGGCGGACTCGCCGTGGGCGACGGTGCCCGGGACGTCGAGCGTAGGGTTGCGGTCGAAGAACCCGACCGGCTTGAGGGTGAAGCCGGTGTAGTCGACCGGCATGATCGGCCAGTCCTCCGGCCGGGGGTAATGGGTGAGCCCGAAGGTGTGCCAGACGACGATGTCCTCGTTGTCGACGCTGCGGTTGCCGGCGACAAACGCGGGCAGTCCGGCGTCACCGGGATGCTGGTTCACGAAATCGCCCGCCGCATAGAGCTCGTCCTCGGCATGCTGGGTGACCCAGAGGTGCTTGGTGGCGAACGCGGCGCGCTTGGCCACCGACGACTGCGGGTCGGCCAGCAAGGTCTGCTTGCCCTCGGGGAACAGACCGTAGGCGACCGGGTGCCCGAGACGGTTGGTCACGTTCGGGTTGGTGATGTGCCAGACACGGCCGACGGCGTTGTCGGCGTCGCGCTGGGCTTCGGACTCGGTGCGCAACACCGTCTTCGAGAGCGTGAACGCGTTTCCGTGCCGGTTGCCCTCGCCCATCGGCACCCGCACGCTGTCGACCTCCTCGACGCTGTTGCGTGCGCCGTCGATCATCATGTCGAGGCGGGCGCTGAACAGGTGCTGGTGGTAGGGCGCGCCGAGGCCGGGGGCGATCTCCGACGCGTAGGCGTAGTCGTTGCCCGGGTAGGCCGACGTGAAGACGATTCCCGTTGCCTTGACCTCGAATTCGATGGTGCCGTCGAGGTACAGGTACCAGAAGAAGCCGTAGTCGTAGTTGCCGATGGTGGTGAAGAAGGAGATCACCAGGCGCCGCTGCCGGCGGGTTTCGTGCGAGCCGGCCCACAGGTCGGTGTGCTTCCACAGGATGCCGAAGTCCTCTTCGTGCATGCAGATGGCGTTGCGCAAGGTGTGCGGCGCCCCCTGCTCGTCGGCCACGACGGCGTCGAAGTAGGTGATGTCGCCGACGCAGTCGCACCCGAGTTCCAGGGCGTTCGCGTAGCGGCCCACGAGGTACTCGCCGGTGTCGAAGTAGTTCTGCCACGAGCGGACCGGGGAGGGGTCACCGTAGGGCACGACCATCTCGGCGATCGAGGCGCGGTGGATGACCGGGCGGGTACGGCCGCCGTCGTCGAAGCCGATCTGGTGCAGGACGAGTCCCTCGCGGGCGTCGAACCCGACGCGCAGGCTCCACTTCTCCCATTCGACGAGGTTGCCGGTGACGGTGAAGCTGGGACCCTCGGGCTGGGTGATCTCGATCGGCTTCTGCGTGGTGCGGGTCGGCCCGGCGATTGCCGGGTCGTTGAAGTTGCCGGATTCCTGCGGGATCGGGACGGGCCCGAGGTCGAGCACCTGCAGGACCTCGCGGGCGGTGACGTCGACGAAGGCCACGAGACCGTCGATGGGATGGGCCCACGGGTGGTCGGTGGGTTCGGGCTGCAGGAACGCGAGGCCGCGCAGGATGCGGCGGCCCTCTTCGCCGGGGTAGTCGAAGACGCCGGCCGAAAGGGGGGCGACCCGGACCTGCGCGACGTCCAGGTCGCGGGCGGCGAGCGCGGCCAGCCACCGGTCGTCCTTCGCCAAGACCTCCTCGACCAGGCCGAACTCCTCGTCGAGGACGGGAACCTGGCCGTCGGTGGCGGTGTCGAGCACGCGGTGCGACACCACCTTTCGGTCGGTCACCGACACGACCGCGTCGATCGACTCCGGCTTGGTGGGGTCGAGGAGCATCACGCGGAAACGACGATCCGTCGGCAGCTCGCTGGTGCCGTAGAGGACCGATTTCTCCGGCTCGACGAGGCCGACGTAGACGAACCGCGAAGTCGGGGAGGCCAGCTCGGCCTCGGTCAGGATCGCGCGGACGTCGTCGATCTCGCCTGCAACAGGCATGGACAGGGGATGGTCAACCGTGTCGGGTGTGATCGCCATTGGACTCTCCGTTTCAAGTGGTGTGGAACACAGTAGCACTCTTTTTCCTACATGTGTAGGAAATAGTGACGAAGGACTGTTTCCGGTGTGTGCGGGCTGTGTTACGTACTGTGTAACTTGCCCGGATCCCGGGAAAATGGTCAGTTGTACGAGGGGGACATCCCCGGGAGGTGGTGACGTCGTGCCGAAGATCGTCGACCACGATGAGCGGCGCCGCGAGATCATCGAGGTCGTCTGGCGGTTGGTCGCCACCCGCGGGATCGAGGCGATGAGCATGCGGACCATCGCCGAAGAGGCCGGTTACGCCAACGGCGTGCTCTCGTACTACTTCGCCAACAAGGACGACGTCATCCGGCAGGCGTACGACTACGTCTACACCGCGACCAACAACCGTATCGCCGGACTCATCGGTGACGCCCGCGGTCTGGCCGCCCTGAGGATCTTCTGCGGCGAGGTCATGCCCCGCACACCCGAAGCCCTACTGGAGGCGCGGATCGCCACAACGCTGTGGGACCGCGCCATGTACGACCCGGTCATCAACCGCACCAACGTCGAAGCAATGCAGACCTGGCGCGACGAGATCGCCGGCTTTCTCGACGACGCCGTCGCCGACGGCGAGATCCAGCCGACGGACACCGTTCTCGCTGCCGATTCGCTGCTCACGTCGATGATGGGCATGCAGATCATGGCCGTCCTGACGCCCGATCTGCTGCCGTCGGCGCGCCAGGACGAGCTACTCGAGAACTTCCTGGCCGGGTTGCACACCCCGCCTGCCCCTTCTCGCTGATCCCCCTCGCCGCTGATCCCCCTCGCCGCTGATCCCCCTCGCCGGTGGTCGCCCTCGCCGCTGATCGCTCTCGCCGCTGATCGAGTAAGGCTCCGAGCTTGCGAGGAACCGCATCGAGATCATGTTCACCGTCGATCTCGATGCGGTTCGCTCGCAAGCTCGCGGGCTTACTCGATCAGCGAGAATAGCCGCGAGGCAATAGCCGAGGGGGCGTCTTCCTTCGCTCCCTGAGGAGCCCGCGACGAAGGAGCGGGCGTCTCGAAGGGTCTGCCACACAACCGATTAGCTCAATGCGCCGCACCCAATTCCACGAACAGCACGTCCACGATGATGAGCACGATCCCGCTGAGCATCCGTCGATTGAGCGCCTCGCCGAAGAGATACTTGGACGCGATCGCGGTGAGTGCGACCCCAGAGGCCGCCCACACCCCGTAGGCGACACCGAGCGGCATGTCGGCGCGCAACGTCAACAGCAGGAAACCGAAAGCGGCCAGGTAGCCGGCGGCCACCACCAGGTACCACCAGCGACCGGAGGTCACGGCGAGACGTAGCGAGAGCGTGCCCACGACCTCGCAGAGGATCGCGCCGACCAAGAAGACGTACATCATCGGCGCACCGCGGTCTCGTCATATTTGGTTGCCCCAGTTGGCAATTGACGACTATGGGAGTCGGTTTCCACGAGAAGCACGCCGCCGATGATGAGGACGAGGCCGATACCCATGAGCGGAGTGAACGCCTCCCCGAACAGCAGGGCGGAGAAGACCGCCGTCAACGCGACGCCCATCGCACCCCAGATGCCATACGCCGCACCGAGCGGCATGCCCAGCTTGAGTACCCACGCCAGGCAGCCGAATGCGGCAAGGTAGCCGACGGCAACGACCACATAGAGCCAGGGGTGGTTCTCAGAGCCCTTCAGCGACAGCGACGCGGCGACTTCGCTCACGATGGCACCGGCAAGAATCAGCCACTTCATACCGACGAGTATTCCAGCAGATCTCCACTGCACTCTGGAGAGTCCCCGACGGAGTGGGCGTTCGCAACGTGCGGACATGACCCGGGTTCCTTCTCAGACGAGCTGCGCTTGATAGTCGATGGATCGTCGCACGCTGGGCCACGCGAAACCCACCATCGCGAAGGTGGGGATCAGCAGGAGCAACCACTCGGCGGTGCCGCCATCTCCGCCCAGAAGCGCGTCGTAGTTGGTGAGCGCGAGGTAGATGACCAATGCGAATCCGAGAGTGGCGATGGATGGAGCGATAAGGGTTGTCCACGTGTTGGTTTCGAGCTTGGTGCGGGCGAAGAAGGCGATGATGGAGATCGACGTGAGGATCAGGATCACGATCAGACTGACGGTGCCCAACGACAGCAGCCAGCTGAATGTCACCGTGATCGGGTCGGCGCCGGCGAGTTCGAACACGGCAAGGATGACCGCCAACGCCATGCCGATCGACGCCGCGGCGACGGCAGGTGTTGCCCGGACAGGATGAGCGTGACCGAGTTGGCGCGGCAGGACACCGGCACGACCCAGCGCAAAGAGATAGCGCGCGAACATGTTCTGGAATCCGATGAGCATGGCAAGAAAGCTCGTCACCACCAAGACCTGCATGGTGGTCGTCAGCCACGGCCCGACTTCTGTTGTGGCGATGGCGAACACGAACCCGGCGGGATCGTTGGTCGCGGCGGACTGCACATTGTCGGCACCGACGGAGTTACCCAACGCCCACGTGGTCAGCGAATAGAAGATGCCGATGAAGGCTATCGAGCCATACACGGCACGCGGGATGGTGCGCCGTGGGTTCCTGGCCTCCTCGGAGAAGACCACGGTCGCTTCGAAACCGGTGAAGCACGTGATGCAGAAGAGGAACGCGACGCCCAGGCCCGGACCGGCCAGGTGGGTGGGATTGAATCCGGCGAGCGAGTTGCCGTCGGCTCCGCCGCCACCGAAGATAATCGCGGCGTCGAGGATGACGAAGGCCGCGATTTCCAGAGCGACCAGCGCGCCCAGAACGCGAAGGCTGACATCCACTCCGATCACGGTCAAGGCGGTGACAAGGGCGAGGCAGCCGAACAGGAGAATCCAACGCGGGACATCGATGCCGAGTTTGTCGGCGAGTAGTTGTTGCGCGAACACCGAGAACTGTGACCACAGAGCGGCCTGCAGGGCGGTGTAGGCGAGGATGGCGAGTCCGGCGGCGGCCGTCGCCGTCCGTACGCCGAGTCCGCGCGCGATGTAGGCGACAAATCCGCCGGCGTTGGTGATGTGACGGCTCATGGCGACGTAGCCGACCGAGAACACCGCGAACAGCAGTGCGGCAAGGAGATACACGAGAGGTGCGGTGACTCCGTTGGCGGAGAACACGATTGGTGATGCACCGACAATGGCCGCCATGGGTGCGACCGCGGCCACGACGAAGAAGACGATGGCGATGGCGCCGAGGCGGCCTGGGCGCAGCCCGCCGCGGTCGGACTCATGTGCCGTCGACTTCTGCGGAGCACCGGGTGAGTGGGTGGGTGAGTTGGACATGGGAACTCCAAGAAGGGTTGACGTCTGAGGCGCTGAACTGACGCGTTCAGTTGACGGCGGGTCCGGGTCGCACTTCGTCGACCCCGCCGGCACGACCGAACTCATGTGCATACGACCCCATGGTGATGTTGACCAGCTCGCCGCTCTGCTGATCGAGACCGAACTGGATGCCGACGGTGCGATGCGCATTGAGGTCGATGAGCACCATGCCCTCCACGCCGACGTTCTTCTCCAGCCAGGAGAACAGGTAGGTGTTCTCGCGCAGCTTCCAGTACGTGCACGCGTCGGTGTCGCCGACCCCGAGTTCGGCGCCGCCCAGGCACAACCAGGTGAACAGGTTCGTGTTGAGGTAGATGTGGTCGTAGACGTCGTCGCTGCTGTACGCGTAGCGGATGCGACGACCGATCAATTCATCGGTGCGCTGATGCATTGCGGTGCCGGGCTGCGCTGCGCCACCACGGACGCGGCCACGGAACCACCGCTGTCGCGCGAGATGGGGATCGGGCTCGATCCCGAGCTCGCCGATCGCACCGGTGACCAGACCACTTGTCGTGTCGATGGCCGCGCTCACCACGACCGGATGATCCGCCGAGTTGCGCCGATAGTGCAGGTAGTACAACCCTGGCTGCATCTCGAACAGTTCATGGGTGTCGCCGTCACCCGTCAACTCGCAGTCAGCGGTGGTGAAGGACCACGCGACGGTGGTGTCGGTGAACGAGTGGATGATCGTGACCGCGTCGTCGGTGTCGTCGAACACGGCGTCGACGACGATGGTCTGCCCCGACAGCCCGGTGCTGTGAGCCGGCCGGTACTCATCGAAGCCGTCGGCCATGTCGGTCAGGGATGCCCAATCCTTCTTGTTCCAGCTGAATGTGGGAGCAGCGGTGGTCATGGAGATCCTTCGTGGTTGTTCCGTCGCCGCGGTCACGTGACGACATCGCCGGAAATTGAACAGTTGGTCGATTGTGACCGCTGGCACAAGAATGAACCAAATGGTCAAATTAGTCAAGGCATGGAACAGTGTGTGGGGATCGGTAATGTTGCCGAGATCAGAAGTAACTGGTGAGGAGACCGCGCATGTCAACGTCGACTGATCAAGTGGCGCGTCGGCGGTATGGCGAGGGACGTGACGCATTGCTCGACGCCGCGGTCCGTGTCGTCGCTGATATTGGATTGCGGCGCTTGACATATCGTGCGGTGGCGAAGGAAGCGGGCGTCGGGCACACGCTCGTTGCGCACCATTTCGGTTCCATTGATGCGCTCATCGAGGCCGCGCTGAAACGCTCGTTGACGTTGAGTGTCGAGTCCGTCAGCAGCCGCCCGGGCTCCGGTGATCTCGACGCACTCTTCGAGGGTTTGGCAGAACTGGCCACGGCCAAGGCCGCCGGCGAGGCGTTTCAATTCGAGGTCATCCTGGAATCGCGCCGTCGCCCCGAACTGCAGCATCACGTCGAGGACATCTACGAGGCCTACATCGACGCGATCCACTCGGAACTCGTCCTGGCGGGACTGACCCCGGATCGAGACTTCACCCACCTCGTCTACGTCGCCGCCGAGGGGTTGGTGTTCAACCAGATCACCCACGGCAGTGCGGCACAGACGAAGCGGTCGCTGGCTCACCTGCGCACCCTGCTCGACCAGGCCCGGAAGGCCTCACCCTAGGGTGCACAGTCCGCGTCTGTCGGTTCGTCCCCCCTCGTCTGGTTCGTCCGCCCCCTGCACAGCGAGGACGAACGGACACGCGGGGGACGAACTTTGTGGGCGACAACGGACGACCGCGGCGGCTGTGGATGACTCGAGGGTGGCGGCGGGGACCTGTGGATGAGTTTCGGGCAGGTGGCCGAATCGACGGCAAGATCACCCACCATGAAACACCTTCCGATCGGCGCCGAGCATCTTCTGTTCCGATCCGACGCGATCAAGCAGGGCGTCACCGACGAGGCGTTGAGGGCAGATGTGCGCGACCGACGCAAGATCCGCGTGTGGCGTGGCGCCTACCTCGCGAGCGACACGTCCGTACCCGGTGTAGTGGCGTCTCGCTACCGTCAAGAACTCGAGCGACATCACGCCATGGTCGTCGCGGCATCGCGCAACGGTGGGCCCGGCCGGATCGTCAGTCATACGTCGGCCGCTGTGCTGCATGGTATTCCGATGCTGCGGCCCGACCTGTCGATCGTGCATTTCACCGCAGCCACGACCGGCAAACGATCGGCACACGGGATCACGCATCAGGCGACACTCAAGGACTCCGAGATCCTATTCCTCGACGGCCTGCCGGCCACCTCGCCGGCGCGCACCGTGTGCGATGCGGCCCGGCTCGGAAGCGTGGAACAGGCGGTGTGCGTCCTCGACTCGGGTCTGCATCTCGGAGTGACACGGGATGAGATCGACGAACAGGCTCGACGACTGCGCCGCCATCACGGTGCACCGACCCTGCGTGCGGCGCTCGCACTCGCCGACGGTCGCGCCGAGAGCGTCGGCGAAACGGTGAGCAGGCTGGTGCTCGCCGACAATCCACTCATCCCAGAGCCCGAACTCCAGGTCCCGATCTGGATCGACCTCGACGGGGGCAAACATGTGTACGGCGACTTCGGGTGGCGTGACGAATCGGGCACCCTCCGACTGATCGGGGAATTCGACGGGCGGGTCAAGTATCACCGATCCAATCCGTTCAGTGATCAATTGCCCGAGGACGTTGTCTTTGCCGAGAAACTCCGCGAGGACGCGATTCGCGCGACGGGCCCGAATGTTGTCCGATGGATCTGGGCCGACTCGATGCGGCCCAGAATCCTGCACGCCAAGGTGTTGTCAGCCCTGCAGTTGGTCAGCCTTCTGCCGTGAGAGTTCCTCCGCCGCTTGCAGGTTCGTCCTCCCCGAGCACGGGGAGGACGAACCAGGTGCGGGCGGAAGAACTGATCTGCGCCCACCGGGGGCGATGGTCAGACGGTCTCCTTGGCACGAGCGGGGATGTTCTGCGGCAACAGGTTCTGCGCGAAGAACGCGCCCAGTTCGGCGGTCGCCGACAGCGGCAGCACCTGAGCCACGTACT
Organism: Gordonia sp. NPDC003424; assembly: GCF_053588655.1. NCBI lineage: Bacteria > Bacillati > Actinomycetota > Actinomycetes > Mycobacteriales > Gordoniaceae > Gordonia > Gordonia sp. NPDC003424. Next base: position 135,752 of record NZ_JBSFQJ010000014.1, on the reverse strand, counting down.
GATCCGGCCGGACCACGACGACGGCGCCGCGGCGGTCGATGCCGCGTTCGGCGAAGATGTCGACCTGCGGGTCGGTGGCGTAGACCTTCTCGTAGTCGGTGACACCGAACGGTCCGACCTTCGGCAGGAAGATCGCCGGTACGGTGCCCAGGTCGACCTGGGTGTGGTCACCCTGATACACGACCTTCACGTCGATGATCGAGTCGATATCGGCGCCCCTGGGCGTGTGGCGCACGACCGGGGACTCCGGCGACGTGGCCAGCCAGTTGGCGAAGTCGTCGAGCGTCGAGACATCGATGGCCGCACTGTTCACCGCGGCGGCGGCGTCGGGGGCGAAAACATAGACACGCCAACGACCGTCGGCCCGATGGTGATGGCCGAGCTGCACCGGATTGGCGTCGCACACCCGCACGGCCGGCGCGGACTTGAACCGCTTGCCGATGGGGAAACCGGTGGCCAGACTCTGGTGCGAGGAGTCGCCGACGATCATCGACTGCTGGTACTGCGTCATGAAACCGGCGGGGAATTCGGCGGTCTTGACGTAGAAGTCCTCGAGTTCCGACGGGGAGTCGAACTCCTCGGGCCGCTTGGCCATCATCGTCGACCATTCCCGGTCGAAGTCGATGAGGTTCTGCGCGATCACCTGTCGCTCAGCCGAATACGTGGCCAGCAGCGACTCGGGTGCCCGGCCTTCGAGCACGTGTCCGAGCTTCCAGCCGATGTTGAAGCCGTCCTGCATGGACACGTTCATGCCCTGGCCGGCCTTGGCGCTGTGGGTGTGGCAGGCGTCGCCGGTGATGAACACCCGCGGGGTCCGCGTGCCGATGGCCTCCACGGGGACGTCGTCGAAGCGGTCGGTGACGCGGTGGCCGACCTCGTAGACACTGTGCCAGGCAACGTTCTTCACATCGAGGGTGTAGGGATGCAGGATCTCGTTCGCCTGCTTGATGATGTCCTCGATGCCGGTCTTGCGGATGCTGCCGTTGTCGTTCTCCGGCACCACACCGAGATCGACGTACATCCGGAACAGGAACCCGCCCTCACGGGGGATCAGCAGAATGCTGCCACCGGAACCGGATTGGATCGCGCACTTGGTGCGGATGTCCGGGAAGTCGGTGTTGGCCAGCACGTCCATCACGCCCCACGCGTGATTTGCCTTGTCGCCGTGCGGAGTACATCCTATCGAGTCGCGAACGCGGCTGTGTGCGCCGTCGGCGCCGACCACGTACTTGGCGCGCACCGTGCGGGTGGCGCCCTCGTTCGGTCCGGCCGTGTGCTCCAAGGTCACCGTAACCGGGTATTCGCCGTCTCCGACCTCGAGCGTCTTGAACATGTAGCCGAAGTCGGGACGCATGCGGGTGGGGGAGTTGGCCATGAACTCGGCGAAGTAGTCGAGCACCCGGGCCTGGTTCACGATGAGGTGCGGGAACTCGCTGATGCCGGTGGGGTCGTCCTCGGTGCGCGCGGCCCGGACGATCTTCGACGAGTCGTTGGGGTCCGGCTTCCAGAACGCCATTTCGGTGATCCGGTAGGCCTCGGCGATGATCCGCTCGGCGAACCCGAAGGCCTGGAAGGTTTCCACGCTGCGGGCCTGGATACCGTCGGCCTGCCCGATCGCGAGTCGACCGGGACGGCGTTCGACGATGCGGGTGGTGACATTGGGGAACTGGGAGAGTTGCGCGGCGGTGACGATCCCCGCCGGACCGGTGCCGACGATGAGCACGTCGACCTCATCGGGCAACTCGTCGGGACGGCTGACGCCGACCCCCGCGGCCGGCTGGACCCGTGGGTCGCCGGAGACGTAACCGTGGTGATGAAACTGCATTGTTCAGACCCTCGTCATTCCTCTGATCGGACTAACTGCTTGTTCTGCTTCGTGGTCGGGGCCCAACGCGATCCCGCTGCGGTCGCGCAGCGCCAGGGTCGCGATGAGACTGATGAGCACCACACCGCCGAGGTAGAGCACGACGGAGGCGGGGGTGCCGGTGGCGCGGACGAGCGCCGCGGCAATCATCGGGGCGAACGCGCCACCGAGGATGGCGCCGATGGCGTAGGAGATGGAGACGCCGGAGAACCGGATCGACGCCGGGAACAGTTCCGAGTAGAGCGCCGCCTGCGGGCCGTAGGTGAACCCGAGGCCGATGGTCAGCAGCGCCAGCCCGACGAACAACAGCCAGACGTTTCCGGTGTTGACCAGCGGGAACAGCGGCAGCAGCCCGGCGAGCAGCAGGAGCCATCCGATGAGGTAGGTGGTGCGCCGGCCGATGCGGTCGCTGATCGCGGCGCCGAGGGCGGTGAAGATCAGCCAGGTCACCGCGGATCCGGCGACCGCCCACAGCACGGGGCCGCGCGCCAATCCGACGGGCCCGGCGGCGGCGGTGGCGTAGCTCTGGATGTATCCACCGGTCGTCATATAGCCGACGGCGCTGTTGCCGGCGAACATCAGTGCCGCGATCAGCACGAGCACCCCGTGGCGGCGAAACAGTTCGACGATGGGTGTCTTGGTCTGCTCCTTGCGTTCGGCGATCTCGAGGAACACCGGGCTCTCTTCGACGCGACGGCGGATGTAGTGGCCGACGAGGATCAGCACGATCGAGAACAGGAACGGCACACGCCAGCCCCAACTCAGGAACGCATCACCGGGGGCGATGACCGTCATCAGGGCCATCATCCCGGAGGCCAGCAACAGGCCGAGTGGCACACCGATCTGCGGTGATGCGCCGAAGATGCCGCGTTTGTGATCGGGTGCGTGTTCGACGGCCATCAGCACGGCGCCGCCCCATTCGCCGCCGGCGGAAATGCCCTGCAGGATGCGCAGGGTGATGAGCAGGATCGGCGCGGCGATCCCGATCGCTTCATAGGTCGGCAATACGCCGACGAGCGTGGTGGCCACACCCATGGTCACCAGTGTGACCATCAGGATGACGCGGCGACCGTACTTATCCCCGAAATGTCCGGCGAGAAACGCGCCGAGCGGTCGGAACAGGAAGCTGATGCCGACGGTGAGGAACGACAGGATCGTCGCGATGCCCTCACCGGCGGGCTTGAAGAACAATTCGCCGAAGACCAGGCCGGCTGCGGCGGCGTAGACGAAGAAGTCGTACCACTCGACGGTCGTGCCGACGATGGTGGCGAAAACGACTCGGCGACGGTCGGTTTCGGTGGGGGTGAGGTGACTGTCCGACGGTTGCGGGGGAGATGCGGTCATGGCGGGAGAACTCCTTGTTCGGTGCCGGCCTGCCGTCGTGAGCGGCATGTGTCGGGCTGGGTGGTGGTGCGGACCACGTCGTGAAAACTCTGCGATGTGGGTCACTTGCCATCCGTGGGACCAAACATATACGATCTCGTATACCCGTTGCAAGATACGTTTTCGTATACGACTTGAGCCAAGGAGGCCGGCCATGACGACCGAGTCCGAACCGACAGCCGCAGTGAGGTCAACGCTCACGACCGGCAGGCCCGGCAAGATCGTCGCCATTCATCTCAGCTACGCCTCCCGCGCCGACCAGCGCGGACGTCGCCCGGATCATCCGTCGTACTTCTTCAAGCCGTCGAGTTCGGTCGCCGACAGCGGGGGAGTCATCGAGCGCCCGGAGGGCACCGAACTGCTGGCGTTCGAAGGTGAGGTCGCGCTGGTCATCGGCACACCCGCCCGTCGGGTATCGCAGACGTCGGCCTGGGACCACGTCGCCTCGGTGACCGCCGCCAACGATTTCGGACTCTACGACCTGCGTGCCAACGACAAGGGCTCCAATGTCCGATCCAAGGGCGGCGACGGATTCACCCCGCTGGGCCCCGACCTGATCGACGCCCGTGCCGTCGATCCCACTGACCTGCGCCTGCGCACCTGGGTCAATGGTGTTCTGGCGCAGGACGATACGACGGGCGGGATGATCTTCCCGCTGACCCAGCTCGTCGCCGACCTCTCCCAGCACTTCACCCTGGAGACCGGGGACGTCATCCTCACCGGCACCCCGGCCGGATCCTCGGTGGTCGTGCCCGGCGACGTCGTCGAGGTGGAGGTCGATGCACCGAGTGCGCCCGGCACCCCGACCTCGGGCCGGCTGACCACCACCGTGGTCGCCGGCAGCCACGGCTTCGACGCCGCCCTCGGCTCGCTGCCCGCCGTCGACGACACCCAGCGCGCCGAGGCCTGGGGCTCGCGGGAAGCCGCGGGTCTTGCCGAACCCACACCGACCGGCCTGAGTGACGCACTGCGCGAAAAGCTTTCACAGATCCCCGTCGCGGCGATCTCCGGGCAACTCCGCAAGCGGGGCCTCAATAACGTCTCCATCGACGGCGTCCGCGCCCAGGTACCCGGCACCAAGCTCGTCGGCACCGCCCGCACCCTGCGCTTCGTCCCCAACCGTGAAGACCTCTTCGAGTCCCACGGCGGCGGATTCAACGCCCAGAAGCAGGTGTTCGACGCCGTCGGACCGGGCGAGGTCATCGTGATCGAGGCACGCGGGGAGACCGGCTCGGGCACCCTCGGCGACATCCTCGCCATCCGTGCCAAAGCTCGCGGCGCCGCCGGCATCGTCACCGACGGCGGAGTACGCGACTACGACGCCGTCGCCGAGATCGGTGTGCCGGTGTTCACCGCCGGACCGCATCCCGCGGTCCTCGGCCGCAAGCACGTGCCGTGGGACTCGGATCTGACCATCGCCTGCGGCGGTGCCACCGTGCAGCCCGGCGACATCATCGTCGGCGACGGCGACGGTGTGGTCGTCATTCCGCCCGGCATCGCCGAGGAGGTCGCCGATGCCGCACTGGCCCAGGAGCAGCAGGACGCGTGGGTGGCCGAGCAGGTAGCCGCCGGCCATCCGGTCGACGGACTGTTCCCCCCGAACGCCGAGTGGAAGGCGAGGTACGCGCAATGGCGCAAGACGCAGTGAAACCGGCAGCGATGAAGTCTGTACCGGCACAGAGCAAGTCGCAGGTGGCCTACCACTGGATCAAGGAACGCATCGCCCGCCAGGACTTCACCCCCGGCTACCGCCTGGTGCTGAGTTCGCTGGCCAAGGAGCTCGACATGAGCGTGGTGCCGGTCCGTGAGGCGATCCGCCAGCTCGAGGCCGAGGGCCTGGTCACCTTCGAACGCAACATCGGCGCCCAGGTGTCGATGGTCGACGACTCCCAGTACCGCCACAGCATGCAGGCGCTGAGCATCTTGGAGGGTGCGGCGACCGCCTTGGCGGCCCGTCGCCTCACCGAGGAGGACCTGCGGCACGCCCGGGCGGTCAACGAGCGGATGATCGAGTCGCTGGACCACTTCGACCCGGGCCTGTTCACCGCGCTCAACCAAGAGTTCCATGCCGCGCTCTTCACGAAATGCGTCAACCCGCGCATGGTGACCCTGGTGGAGGCCGAATGGGCGCGCCTCGGCCACTTGCGGTCGTCGACCTTCTCCTTCGTCCCCGGACGGGCGAAGGAGTCGGTGCGCGAGCACGAGAACATCGTGCGGCTCATCGAGATCGGCGCACCGCTCGGCGAGATCGAGAAGGTCGCCCGCCGTCACCGCGCCGCCACCCTCGACGCCTACATGGTGCACGAACACCCCGACGAAACCCTGGGCCTCCCGGCCTACTGACCCGAACCCCGACCCCGTCCAGAACTGGAGCAAGCATGACCAACACGGTGAGTACCCCAGCAGCACAGCAGGTTCCGGAGGATCTGCCCACCCGCATCCAGCACTACATCGGCGGCAAGTTCGTCGACTCGATCGACGGCGACACCTTCGACGTGCTCGACCCGGTCTCCAACGAGACCTACGTGCAGGCCGCGGCCGGCAAGAAGGCCGACATCGACCTCGCGGTCGCGGCCGCCCAGAAGGCCTTCGCCGAGGGCCCGTGGCCGAGGATGCTGCCGCGCGAACGCTCCCGCATCTTGCACCGCATCGCCGACATCGTCGAATCCCGCGATACCCGCCTCGCCGAGCTGGAATCGTTCGACTCGGGCCTGCCCATCACCCAGGCACTCGGACAGGCGCGCCGCGCCGCCGAGAACTTCCGGTTCTTCGCCGACCTGATCGTCGCGCAGGCCGACGACACCTACAAGGTGCCCGGCCGTCAGGTCAACTACGTCAACCGCAAGCCGATCGGCGTCGCCGGCCTCATCACCCCGTGGAACACCCCGTTCATGCTGGAGTCGTGGAAGCTGGGCCCCGCGCTGGCGACCGGTAACACGGTGGTGCTCAAGCCCGCCGAGTTCACCCCGCTCTCAGCGTCGTTGTGGGCGGGCATCTTCGAGGAAGCCGGCCTGCCCGAGGGCGTGTTCAACCTTGTCAACGGACTCGGTGAGGACGCCGGCGACGCGCTGGTGAAACACCCTGACGTGCCACTCATCTCGTTCACCGGCGAGTCCAGCACCGGCCAGCTCATCTTCGGCAACGCGGCGCCGTTCCTCAAGGGTCTGTCGATGGAACTCGGCGGCAAGAGCCCGGCCGTGGTGTTCGCCGACGCCGACCTCGACGCCGCGATCGACGCCACCATCTTCGGTGTGTTCTCCCTCAACGGTGAGCGCTGCACCGCCGGTAGCCGCATCCTCGTCGAACGGCCCGTCTACGACGAGTTCGTCGAACGCTATGCGGCACAGGCCAAGCGGGTGAAGGTCGGCTTCCCCCACGATCCGGCCACCGAGGTCGGTGCACTGGTGCACCCCGAGCACTACGACAAGGTCATGAGCTACGTCGAGATCGGCAAGGGCGAGGCACGCCTCGTCGCCGGCGGTGGGCGTCCCGAGGGTTTCGAGACCGGAAACTTCGTCGCACCAACGGTGTTCGCCGACGTCAAGCCGGACGCCCGGATCTTCCAGGAGGAGATCTTCGGCCCCGTCGTCGCGATCACCCCGTTCGACACCGAACAAGAAGCCCTCGAACTCGCCAACGGCGTGAAATATGGTCTGGCCGCCTACATCTGGACCAACGACCTCAAGCGGGCCCACAACTTCTCGCAGGCCGTCGAGGCCGGCATGGTGTGGCTCAACTCGAACAACGTCCGCGATCTGCGCACCCCGTTCGGCGGCGTGAAGGCCTCGGGTCTCGGACACGAGGGCGGCTACCGCTCGATCGACTTCTACACCGATCAGCAGGCCGTGCACATCACCCTCGGCAAGGTCCACAACCCGACCTTCGGCAAGCAGTAGTCCAGAACCTCCATCCCATAACCACTTTCATCACCAAGGACGTTGACATGACCAACCGCGAAGAGATGACCCTGACCTCATCGGGCTACTACGTCTCGCAGGAAGCCCCCATCCATTCCGACAACCCGGTCTCCACGCCGCAGTCCTCGCCGCCGGACATCCTGCGCTGTGCCTACATGGAGATCGTCGTCACCGACCTCGCGGCGTCGCGTGAGTTCTACGTCGACGTGCTCGGCCTGTACGTGACCGAAGAGGACGACGAGGCGATCTACCTGCGCTCCACCGAGGAGTTCATCCACCACAACCTGGTGCTGCGCAAGGGTCCGGTCGCCGCGGTCGCCGCATTCTCCTACCGCGTGCGCAGCCCCGAGGACCTCGACAAGGCGGTCGCCTTCTACACCGAGATCGGTTGCCGCGTGGAGCGTCGCGCGGAGGGCTTCGTCAAGGGCATCGGCGACTCGGTGCGCGTGGAGGATCCGCTCGGCTTCCCGTACGAGTTCTTCTACCAGACCGACCACGTCGAGCGGCTGTCGTGGCGCTACGACCTGCACACCCCGGGCGAGCTGGTGCGACTGGACCACTTCAATCAGGTCACCCCGGACGTCCCGCGCGCCGTACGCCACTACCAAGACCTCGGCTTCCGGGTGACCGAGGACATCCAGGACGAGCACGGCACCGTCTACGCAGCTTGGATGCGTCGCAAGCCCACCGTGCACGACACCGCCACCACCGGCGGCGACGGACCGCGCATGCACCACGTCGCGTTCGCCACCCACGAGAAGCACAACATTCTCGCCATCTGCGACAAGCTCGGCGCGCTGCGCCGGTCCGACGCCATCGAGCGCGGCCCCGGCCGCCACGGCGTCTCCAACGCCTTCTACCTGTACCTGCGCGACCCGGACGGCCACCGCGTCGAGATCTACACCCAGGACTATTACACCGGCGACCCCGACAACCCGGTCGTCACCTGGGACGTGCACGACAACCAGCGCCGCGACTGGTGGGGCAACCCCGTCGTCCCGAGCTGGTACACCGAGGCGTCGCTCGTGCTCGACCTCGACGGCAACCCGCAGCCCGTGGTGGCCCGCACCGACGACTCCGAGATGGCCGTCACCATCGGCGCCGACGGCTTCTCCTACACTCGCAAGAACGACGACGAGGAGATGCCCGACTGGAAGAAGGGCGAATACAAGCTGGGCGCGCAGCTGTAGCAACCCGCTGCCACCCCCGCTGATCGAGACCCGCCGCCACCCCCGCTGGTCGAGTCGCTCCCTCCGCTGATCGAGTAAGCCCGCGAGCGCAGCGAGCGAGCGCATCGAGATCACCCTCGAGCATCGGTCTCGATGCGGCGCCTCGCTTCGCTCGGAGCCTTACTCGACCGGCGGATGACGTTCCGTTCGCTGGTCGAGTAAGCGCGGCGACGCAGGAGCCGAGCGCATCGAGACCCTCGCTCCACACATCCAGGTACACCGACGTATAGGAGGACAATTGCTCCCCGCAGAGACGATCACCGCGATCGCCGACGAACTCGCGGCCGCCGAACGGGACCGCAGCATGGTGCCGTTGCTGACGGCACGGTATCCCGACATGACCGTCGAGGACTCCTATGCGGTGCAGAACGAATGGCGCCGCCGCGGAATCGAATCCGGTCGGCGGCCGGTCGGCCGCAAGATCGGGCTCACGAGCAAGGTGATGCAGGCCGCGACCGGTATCACGGAGCCCGACTACGGCGCCATCTTCGACGACATGGTCTTCGACAACGGATCGATCATCGACCACGGTCAGTACTCGAATGTGCGCATCGAGGTGGAGTTGGCGTTCGTCCTCGGGTCGGCGCTCGAAGGTCCCAACGCGACGGTCTTCGACGCTCTGCGGGCCACCGAGTACGTCGTACCGGCGCTGGAGATTCTCAGTTCCCGCATCGAGATGGCCGGGCGCACCATTGTCGACACCATCAGCGACAACGCGGCGATGGGCGGAATGGTGTACGGCGGCAACCCGACCGCGCCCTCCGACATCGACCTGCGATGGGTGTCTGCGTTGCTGTACCGCAACGAGACCATCGAGGAGTCCGGGGTCGCCGCCGCCGTGCTCAACCATCCGGCCACCGGTGTCGCCTGGTTGGCGAACAAGCTGGCCCAGCATGGTGATCGGCTCGAGGCGGGGGAGATCATCCTCGCCGGATCGTTCACCCGCCCCATGTGGGTGCAGCAGGGTGATACCGTTCTCGCCGACTACGGACCGATGGGAACGGTGTCATGTCGCTTCGTCTGAAACCGACTCTGCGAGACGCGCTGGCCGCCTCCGATCGGCCGCTGTTCGGCGGGTGGAGTTGTCTCGGGTCTCCGGTATCCGCCGAGATCATGGCCGGCGCCGGACTCGACTGGGTGCTCATCGACATGGAGCACGCGCCGAACGGTCTGGAATCCGTTCTGGCGCAGCTCTATGCGATCTCGGGGTATGACTCGGTGCCGGTGGTGCGAGTGCCGGTCGGGGACTCCGTGATCATCAAACAGGTCCTCGACCTCGGTGCTCAGACCATTCTGGTGCCGATGATCTCGACCCCGGACGAAGCCCGGGCCGTCGCCGCGGCCGCCCAGTACCCGCCCGTCGGCAAACGGGGCGTCGGCAGCGCGCTGGCCCGATCGGCCCGGTGGAACCGCGTCGACGAGTACCTGCAGAACGCCGCCGACCACGTCTCGGTGTTCGTCCAGATCGAAACCGCCCAGGGCGTCGACAATGCCCGAGCGATCGCCGAGACACCCGGCATCGACGGCGTCTTCGTCGGCCCCAGCGACCTTGCGGCGTCCATGGGTCTCCTCGGACAACAGACACACCCCGACGTCGTCGCCGGCGTGGAGAAGGCCTTCGCCGGCGTGCTGGCCGCCGGAAAACCGGTGGGTGTCAACGCGTTCGTCCCCGAACAGGCCGACAGTTACGCCGCGGCCGGCGCCACCTTCCTGCTCGTCGGCGCCGACGTCGCGCTGCTCGCCCGTGGCTCCGAGGCACTCACCGCACGATTCGTCACCGACCGGCCCGGCGCCGACCGCAGCAGTTACTGAAACCCCCAACACGTTTCCGGCAATGTGGCCGGACCGATATCGAAGGAATCCCATCATGAGCGTCACCTACGACTCCCTCCTCGCCGACATCACCGACCCCGACGGTCGGGAGATCACCGATCCGGCCACCGACGAGGTCGTCGGCAAGGTCCGTTTCCAGTCCGTCGAGGAGCTCGACGACGCCGTCGCCCGGGCCCGTGCTGCGCAGCCGGCGTGGGCCGCGCGCACCGACGCCGAGCGGGTCGACCTGCTGATGAAGGCGGCCGACGCCATCGACGCCGCGGCCGAGCCGCTGGCCGAGCTGCTCTCGCGCGAGCAGGGCAAGCCGCTCAACGGTCCCAACGCCCGGTTCGAACTCGGTGGCTGCACGGCGTGGATGCGGGCCACCGCGGCCACCCCGCTGCCCGGCGGCGAGGCGGTCTACCACGACGACGAGACGCATGCCGAGCTGCACTACCGCCCGCTGGGTGTGGTCGGCGCGATCGGACCGTGGAACTGGCCGATGATGATCACCATCTGGCAGGTCGCCCCCTCCTTGCGGATGGGCAATACCGTCGTGGTCAAGCCGTCGGAGTTCACGCCGCTTTCCGTGCTCGCCCTGATCGACGTGATGAACGGCGTCCTGCCCGCCGATGTGCTGATCCCCGTCGCCGGTGACCGCGAGGTCGGCGCGCGCCTGTCGAGCCACCCCGACATCGACAAGGTGATGTTCACCGGCTCCACCAGAACCGGGCAGGCGATCATCAAGAGCTCCGCCGACACCATCAAACGGCTCACCCTGGAACTCGGCGGCAACGACGCCGGCATCGTGCTTCCCGACGTCGACCCGAAAGCCATTGCCCAGGACCTGTTCTGGGGTGCGTTCATCAACACCGGCCAGACCTGTGCGGCGATGAAGCGGCTCTATGTGCACACCGATGTCTACGATCAGGTCTGCGACGCGTTGCTCGAGGTCGCCGGGAACATGCCGATGGGTCGCGGCCTCGAGGAGCAGAACGTCCTCGGACCCCTGCAGAACAAGCAGCAGTTCGACATCGTCGCGCGCCTCGTCGAGGCGGCGAAGGAATCCGGCGCCAAGATCCTGACCGGCGGTGACCCGGACGTCAACGCGCCGGGCAACTTCTACCCGACGACGCTGGTCGCCGACATCGACAACGACAACCCGCTCGTCGCCGAGGAGCAGTTCGGCCCGGCCCTGCCGATCATCCGCTACACCGACCTCGACGACGTCGTGAAGCTGGCGAACGGTCTCGACGTCGGCCTGGGAGCCTCGGTGTGGAGCAGCGACCGCGACAAGGCCCGAGAAGTTGCCGCCCGCCTGGAGGCCGGCACCGTGTGGATCAACGCGCACGGCGGGGTGCACCCGATGATCCCGTTCGGTGGCGTCAAGCAGTCCGGTTACGGTCTGGAGTTCGGTGTCGAAGGCCTCAAGCACGTTTCGGCTCCGCAGATCATCAACGGCTGAGTCACCTCTCGCGCCAAGGGCGCCGAGCACAACGACGTGCTCGGCGCCCTTTGTCGTGCCTCGTTTCGACCAGCGTCGGGCTCGCTTCGCTCGCACGTCGCGCTCAACGAGCGTGCGGACCACATCTGCCCGTTGAGCCGACCCCAATCCGCCCGTTGAGCCGCCCCACCCCGCCCGTTGAGCCGGCCGGAGCGATAGCGGAGGCCGAGTCGAAACGTCGTGCGATCACACCAATCCGATGGTTGCCGTCGGCATGAAACCGGCTCCTGTCGGCGGAAAACTGGGTGCCGTCCTATGCACCGTCATGGACGAGGACATCGTCAGTTGGCCGCCGACGCGTCGGCGGCAGCTCCGTCGAGCCGGGTATTGGCCACCCGACACGTACCCCGACTTGCGGATAGGCCTTGTCGTCGAGCACCTCCACCATGATCTCGCGCCGAAGCGGGGCGATCTCCAACGGCTCGGTTACGGGACAGACGGCCAATCCCGATCTGGTTGCGGCGAGCAACAACTCGCTCAGCGCTTCGCCCGCCCGCAGCTGTGCGGTCCGGTCGTCGAGCTCGGACGCGATCAAGATCAGTTCGCCGACGGCTCCGCTGTCGACGTCCGTGTCGGGACCGCGTGTCGCGTAGACGCGGGCCGGGAGTTCTGCGTCCGGCCGCGAACGCACCACGTTGGACGCTGACACACCCTCGTCGGAGACGCGCGTACCGCTCCACGAGGCGAGCTCGAGCTGATAGTCCAGGTCCTCTGCGTGGACGGCGGCGGCAGCGCGTGCAGCGCGAACCAAGCAGGATCTCCTGGTCTCGTCGTTCACGTTCACCGCGATCACGTCGTGTCGCGAGGCGTGTGACAGCAGATCACTCATGAGGTCAGACGAGACGGATTGAGTGTCGTACCCGCGTCGGTCGGAACGTCGCCGGCCGATCGCCTCGGCCAGACGCCTATCGTCATCCGTCGGCGTGTGTGGCGAGGCGAATTCGATCCGCGCGACATGCGTCCGGTCGAAGGCCCTGGGAAAGCGGTCGATTTCCGCACGCCTGCCTTCGGCCGCGAGGCCGACCTGCAGGTGGTGCAGCGCCGCGCCGACGCTCAGCAGTGAATTCCGCCCATCGGGGTCAGAGCGCCTCAGGACAAGCTCGGTGTCGACGAAGAGATCCGCCACGGTCCCGGACTGTCGCCACAGCCACGGTTGGGTGTTGTGGGCCGACGGGGCCCGGATCGCGAGCGCAAGCGCGCGCTCGAAGATGGCGTCGGCTGTAGCTTCGGAATCGTCCATGCTGGTCAGCGCCTCCCGTGCGGTTCGACCTCCAGGTTCGCACATCACAGTGGCAGCTCGTGAGTTGTCGACGTCAGGAGCGCCGATGGAATTCCGTAAGTTGTTCAAACGCCCGATGTCGGGCGAGCCGGAAAATGCCCATTGGGTATCGATGGAGTCAGGAGGGAATCCGTCCTGAATGCTTGGCGCACACGCGAGAGCCCGGGTATCGGAGGTTTCCGGTACCCGGGCCTGGGTGTGATTTCCGGCAGCCCGCGGCGATGAGCAGCCGGCGGCGATGGCCAGTCACTGGTAGCGACGGTCAGCTCGCGGTCGACGCAACCTCCCCGCGGCGCAGACCCATCCAGCTGAGTAGCGCGATCACCGAGGTCAACCCGATGGTCGCCAGCAGCTGATTGCGGGCGGCGGTGTCGAACATCGCCAACACCACGATGCCGGACAGCAACGCCACCGCCAGGTACGACAGGTACGGAAAGCACCACATCTTCAGCGGCAGTTGGTCTTCCGTACCCTCACGGCGCGCGCGGAAACGCAGCCGGATCTGGGAGACCGCGACGAAGAACCAGAGCACCAGGATCGTCGAGCCCACCACGTTCAACAGGATCGGCAGCACCTTGTCGGGGGCGACGAAGTTGATCAGCACGGTGACGAAACCGAAAGCGACCGAGGCGAGTACCGCATTGCGGGGCACCGAGTCGCGGCCGAGGACCGAGAACATCTTCGGAGCGGCACCGCGCTCGGACAGGGAGAAGATCATGCGTGACGCGCTGAACAGCATCGCGTTGAGCGACGACAGCAATGCGATCACGATGACCAGACCCATCAACGCCGCCGCACCCGGAATCCGTGCAACACTGAGCACCTCGACGAACGGGCCGGTGGCAAGGGCTGGGGTCTGCCACGGCACGATCGACACGATGATCATCACCGCGCCCACGTAGAACACCAGGATCCGCCAGACGATGGTACGGACCGCACGGGCCACGTTGCGTTCCGGATCGCTGGTCTCGGCGGCCGCGATCGCGACGACCTCGGTGCCGCCGAACGCGAAGATGACGATCAACAGTCCGGCAGCGATACCGGTGATCCCGGCGGGTGCGAAACCACCATGCATGGTGAGGTTTTCGAAGCCGGGGGACCGCACACCGGGTAACCAGCCCATCAGCAGTGCCAGTCCGATCGCGAGGAAGGCCACCACTGCGGCGATCTTCACTGCTGCGAACCAGTATTCGAATGCACCGAACCGCGCGACTCCGGCGAGGTTGACGACGGTGAACAAGGTCATGAAGCCGAGCGCTGCAGCCCACTGCGGGATCCAGGTGAAGGCCGAGCTGGTGATCGCCGCGGCCGCGGTGGCCTCCGCGGCGACGACGGCCACCACCTGCACCCAGTACAGCCAGCCGATCGTCCGGCCGGCGACCGGTCCGATGGCGTGCTCGGCGTGCACCGAGAACGCGCCGCTGGACGGGTTGGCAGCGACAAGTTCACCCATCATCCGCATGACGAGGACGACGATCAGTCCGGCGAGCAGAAAGGAGATCGCGATCGCGGGTCCGGCCACGCCCACGGCGGCTCCGGAGCCGACGAACAGCCCGGTTCCGATGGCACCGCCGAGGCTGAGCATCACGAGCTGGCGCGGTTTCATCGATTGCCGCAGCGACGTCACGTCGGTCGACGTGGTCGTTTCTGTTGTGAGTGTCATGGTTCCCTCACACCAGCTGAGCGAGGGCGATCTCGAATGCGGTGGCGGCGACCAGCGTCGGCTGCGCCGACCGCGCATGGCAGCGCTCGAGGGCATCGCCGATGGTACGGGAAACGTCACCGAAGATGGCCTCGTCGGTGATCTCGACGTCGTCGTCCATCAGGATCGCGAAAGCCCGTGCCATGCCGCAGTTGGCGATGAAGTCGGGGATGACCGCGACGTGCTGGTCGGCATGCTCGTAGATCGGACCGTAGAAGATCTCTGGATCGGCGAAGGGCACATTGGCGCCACTGCCGACGACTTCCAGCCCACCGGCGATCATCGCGTCGACCTGAGCCCGGGTCACCAATCGGGAAGCGGCACAGGGAAGGAAGACCTCCGCGCCGATCGACCAGATCTGCTCGTTGACGGCGTCGAACGGTTGCTTGGCCGGCGTGGACAACTGGTTGCCGTCCTTGTTCAGGAACAGATCGGTGACCTCGTCGGCGGTCAGGCCGTCGGTGGACAGGAGTCCGCCGTCACGGTCGAGGATGCCGACGATGCGCGCGCCGGCCGCAGCCAGGTAGTAGGCGGCCGCAGCGCCGACGTTGCCCCAGCCCTGCACGATGACCCGCTTGCCCGCGACGTCGCCGCCGTACACCCGGTAGTAGTGCTGAACCGACTCGGCCACACCCCATCCGGTGATCAGATCGGAGACGCTGTAGCGCGTGGTACCGGCCGGCGCGAACCGCGGGTCGTCGACAGTCTTGACGACGCCGTGACGCAGCTGGTCGACGCGCTGGGCGTTGTCGCTGTCTCCGGAGGTGTAGTGCCCGTTGACAACCCCCATCATCGGATGGTCGACGCCGTGATCGGCGGTCATCGGCAGCACCTCGGAGGCCTGGTCGACGTTCAGGTCGCCGCCGGTGCCGTAGTAGGTCTTGAGGAGCGGGGTGACCGCCTTGAACCATCGGCTCAGCACCTCGTCTTTGCGTGGGTCGGCCGGGTCGAAATCGATCCCTGACTTGGCGCCACCGATCGCCGGGCCGGCCACAGTGAACTTGACTTCCATTGTCTTGGCCAGGGATTCGACTTCCCGCCGATCCAGACCCGAACGCATCCGGGTGCCTCCGCCGGCCGCGCCGCCGCGCAGGGAGTTGATCACCGTCCAGCCGCGGGCGGAGGTTTCGCTGTCGTGCCACTCGAATACCACCTCGGGGGTCTTCGACTCGAAACGGTTCAGCAGTTGCTTCATGTGTGATTTCCCAATCGTGATGAGCGGCAGGTGATTACCCGCGGCGAACTGGTGTGAACACGATCATCCTGCGGCATGAACGTGACCTGGACAACACTTGACCAGGATTTCGAACAGAATGTGTGTGAACGGCATCCGCGAACGGAGTACGGCTGCACAGTTTGTATAGCTCAGTTGGTCTCGATGCGCTCGGCTCCTGCGTCGCCGGGCTTACTTACTCGACCAGCGGGGGGATTGCCCGGTGCCGGGGCCAGCCGCTGGTTGAGTAACCGAGCTTGCGCCCTTCGATGCGCTCGTTCCTCGCTCACTCAAACCGGCGCCGTATCGAGATCACCTGCCGTCCAACGGAAGTGGTCTCGATTCGCCGGTCGAGTAAGGCTCCGAGCGCAGCGAGGCGCCGCATCGAGACCACCGCGCACGCGATCTCGATGCGCGGGCTCGCAAGCTCGCTCGCTTACTCGATCAGTGGCGGGGGCGACTCTGTCGATCCGGCACCGAGCGCAGCGAGGCAAGTTCGGTCGTCTACTCGACCTTCTCACCGATACTCCGGCGACCTCACCGCCCGATCGTCGGTGTCCAGCGTCCGCAGCAACGGCATGGCGCGGAACTTCACGATCTCAGACAGCACCACGATGCTGATCGATCTGGTGATCAACGGATTTCGACCGATCTCCACCAGGGTCGCTTGTAGATCCTGATGAGATGCGGCCGCCACCCGGCACAGCACGTCGCTGGCCCCGGTGGTCGCAAAGGCCTCCAGCACACCGGGAATCGCGGCCAGCGCTTCGGCCACGCGCTTCAGCTCACCCTGCGCGGTCTCGAGCTGCACAAAGCATTGCACATCGAAACCCGCTGCGGCCAAATCGATATGCGGGTGGTAGCCGACGATGACGCCCGCCGATTCCAGCTTCTTGAGTCGTGCCTGAACGGTCGCCCGGGCCACTCGAATCCGACGGGAGGTCTCGAGCACGCCGATCTGCGGATCCCGGTGCAGGGATTCGAGCAGCGCGAAGTCGATGGCGTCCAACTTCACCGTGTCCATCGTCGGATCACCTCTCTAGGCAGTGTGGCCAGCAGATCACCGACATTGTGTACACAGATCACACTCGGTCGACGGTGATCTGGCAAGACTGCGTACCGACGTCCAGGTCAGCGGCCGGCACCCGGGGTCAGGTACCGCCACGGCGACACCTCGGTGCTCAGCGGCATGGGCACGACGACCACGGTCGGCAGATCACGGGCGATCCCGTCGCGGACCGCGCGTTCGAGCCCATCCGACGTCGTCACCGTCTCGCCATGCGCCCCGTACGCGCGCGCAAGCGCAACGAAATCGGGGTTGTGCAGCGTTGATCCGACGGCGTTGTCGTAAATGCGGGTCTGGTCCGCCTTGACATTGCCGTAGGCCGAGTTGTCGAACACCACGACGACAACACCGAGTCGGTGCTGCACGGCAGTTGCCAACTCCTGGATGCCGAACTGGAATCCGCCGTCACCGGTGACCGAGACGACTGCCGAATCCCGATGCGCCGCTTTGACACCCAGCGCAGTGGGGAAGCCGTACCCGAGGTTGCCCTGGTGGCCGCAGGTGATGAACTGCCGCGGTGCGTCGACCGGGAAGGAGAAGTACGACGAAAAGCCGACCTGCGACACCTCGTCGACGAAGAACCCGTCGCGTGGCAGAGCCCGGCGGATCGCGGCGAGATGGTCGCGGTGCGGTTGGAGCCAGGCATCCATTTCCCGACGCTTGGCCGCTTTGATCCGCTCGAATTCCTCTGTCCGGCTGACACTCTCGATCGGCTCGGCGGACAGTCGCGACACCAGCACGCCCACCGCGTCGCGGCTGTCGGCGGTGATCGACACCGTCGACGACAGTCGCGAATGTGCGCTCGGGTCGATGTCGATACTCACCGACGGAACGTGGGCGCGGTTGGCGGGCCAGCGGAACCAGAGGAGTTCGGCGCGGGTGCCGACGGTGATGACGAGGTCGGTGTGGCCCCACATCTCGTAGCCGTCGGCGCTGTTGAAGCCGAAGGGGGAGTCCTCGCCGACGATGCCCTTGCCGCTGCGGTTGGCGATGACCGGCGCCTGCATCGCAGCGGCCAGCGTGCGGATCTCGGTGGCGGCATGCCGGGCGCCACCACCTACGAGGATCATCGGATTGCGCGCTGCGCGAATCAGTTCCAAAGCGTCGTCGACGGCCGCGAAGTCCACGTCGGGCCGTCGGACCGGAATCGGCACGACCGGGGTCACCGGCGAGTCCTGGGTGAGCACATCCCACGGCGTCGCCACCGCAACCGGGCCCGGTCGCCCCGCGAATGCATCGTGGATAGCCTGTGCCAGAGCAGGTTTCGCATCGGCGGGAGCAATGACGTTGGTCGCGGACTTGACGAAGGTTGCCAGCGTGGCGAGCTGGTCCGGCATCTCGTGGAGATGGCCGAAGTCCTTGCCCATGTACTCGGTGGGGATTTCACTGGTGAGACACAGCAGCGGGGTGCTGGTCCCGCGGGCGGTCAGCAATCCCGACGACGCGTTGAGCACCCCGGGTCCCGGAACGACGGTGCACACGCCGAGCAGGCCGGTCGATTGTGCATACCCGAGTGCCATGTAGGCACACGCCTGCTCATGCCGGGCACCGATCAGTTCGATCCGGTCGGATGCGCGACCGAGCGCCTCGAACAGTTCGTACGTCTGCACACCGGGGATGCCGAATACGGTGTCCACACCGTGGTCGAGAAGGCCGTCGACCAGTGCTTCGCCCGCGGTGTGACGCATGGGCTCGTCGAGATGCAGGGCCGGGTCGGTGATTCCGGTGGTGAGTGTCATCGCTGTTCCTCTCGCTCGGCTACGTGTGAGCCAGGCAACAGCGCCAGGCGGATGACGTCAACACGTTCAGGATGAGGTGGCTTTCTTGCGCAGACCGTGCACGATTCTGCCACCCGAACGTGACAAATTGACTAGTTCAGCCGCCGCTCCACCACGGCCTCGAGAACGTTGAGCGATGCCCGATATGGTTCGCTGTCCCGCGGCCAGTGCGTGATCACATCGGTGAACCCGAGTTCCTCGGCCCGTCCCACGAGATCATCGAACAGTTCCACGCTTTCCAGCGAGTTACGTGGCCCGGCATCGATGTTGAGATACCGATCGACGCGTCGCCCTTCGGCGGCACACACGTCGTCCACGATCGCGACGTTGCGCGCGATGCCACCGAACCACTCATCGACGGTCGGCGACGACGGCACCCCGGTGGTGACCCATCCATCGCCGGTGCGTGCAGCGAATCGCACTGAGCGAGGGCCGTTTCCAGCGACGAGAAGCGGAACCCGGGATCGCACCGACCCGCCCACCAGGCGCATGTTCCGGGTTCGGTAGTAGTCCCCGTCGAAGTCCACGTGATCGTCGGAGAGCGTCCGGTCGAGCAACCGGGTGAACTCCTGGAAGCGGTCGACCCGCTCCCGCACGGTCAGTACCGGCTGACCGAGGATGCCGTCGTCCGGGCTGCCACCCACACCCAGACCGACGAGCAGACGATCCCCGCTGATGTCGACCAGGGTCTGGATCTCCCGGGCGAGCGATGCCGGATGACGGAAATTGGGTGAGATGACGAAGGCGCCGAGCTGGATGGTCGTCGTGACACCGGCGGCGGCCGTGAGCGTCGGGATGCAGGAGAACCACTGCGAGTCTGGCAGGCCACCCCAGACGAGGTGATCGAAGGTCCACGCGTGCTGGAAACCCATCTCCTCGGCGCGTTGCCACAGCGGCCGTGACCGGCGCCAGGATTGATCGGGGAGAATGCAGATGCCGTACCGCATCCCGCGACCCTACCGGGAACCGGCCGACGACCACCGAGGAGTGCTGATGGACACCAGCGACCGTTACGACACCGGGATGAGTATCCGCCGATCGACGATGGGCGACGAGTACGTCGACGCAGCACTGGACCGCACCGCCGGTACGGAGTCGGCCCGCATTCAAGAAGCGGTGACCGAACTCGTCTGGGGAGGCGTGTGGTGTCGTCCCGGCCTCGACCGCAAGACCCGCAGTCTGCTGACCGTCGCACTGTTGACCGCGCTGCGCGCCCACGGCGAACTCGCCGGACACGTCCGCGGCGCACTCAACAACGGCGCGAGCATCGACGAGATCACCGAGACCATCATCCACGCTGTCGGCTATGTCGGCGCACCGGCCGGCATGTCGGCCATGACGGTGGCGCAGAAGGTTTTCGACGAACAGCGCTGACATCAACAGCGTCGGATCTACTCTCGGCGTATGAGCGCACAGACCCACACTCCGGTCGCGGTCGACCCCCGCGATCTGCAGCTACCCCGATGGGTGATCGTCTGGTTCGTCATCACTGCCGCCATCCAGACCTACGACGCCTGTTACGTCCTGCTCGGGTCGATCTCGCACAAGGGCGGATCGATGGCATTTCTGTGGCCGGGCCACGTCTTCTACTCCTCCTTCGACCATCGCTACGCCGGTTTCGACGCCTTTGGCAGCGCCCAGAGCTGGGCGAACCTGGTGGAGGTGATCGTCCTGATCTGGGTGCTGTTCCACCGCGAACGATGGTCCGCGGTCGTCGTCGGTCTGATCGTCACAGTCGCCACGTTCTGGAAGACGGTGATCTACTTCCTCGTCGAAGCGGCAAGCGGACTGGCGATGACCAAGCAGTCTCTCGACGACGGCAACATCGGCGGGTTTCTGATGGTCGCCGTGCTGCCGAACCTCGTCTGGATCTTGGTGCCGGCTGCCGTCCTCATCGTGCTGGGGCGGCAGGTCTACCGCGTCGGAACGGCCGCGGCAGAGGTCACGACTCGGTGAGCCCCAACGCCCGCGAGATCGTGAAGAACAGATCCGTCTGGTCGGTCAGCCCGACGACATTGGCCGCGCCCGGACCGTAGGCCGCGATCCGCAGTTGCGCGCCCGTGTGGCCCTCGTCCATCGCGTCGAGGTTGTCCGACGTGCCGTAGGACACCGTCAGCTCCTGGCCGTCCTTGGTGCGCAGCACCCGGGTCAGACCCGGATAGATCGAGTTCTTCACCACGGGGAACGGCAGTTTCGCGTCGTCGGCCGCTTCCTGCACGTCGGCGGTGGTCATGGTCTCGACGATCTGGCTGCTGTGCGCGTGGTCGGCGGTGACGATGACGAGCGTGTCCTTGTTCTCCTCAGCGAAGTCGAGGGCGACCTTGGTCGCCTCGTCGAGGTCGACGGTCTCGCCGATCTGCCCGCACGGGTTGGCGGCATGGTCCTGCTTGTCGATCGACGCCCCCTCCACCTGGAGGAAAAAGCCCTTGTCGTTGTCCTTGAGCAGATCGATGGATTTGCTCGTCATGGCGGACAGGCGGGGTATCGACGCGGTCCGGTCCGGGTTGTCGGTGCAGGTGGCGGCGGGTTCGAGGTAACCCCCCTTGGTGGCGACCGGCCCGGTCCAGCGGACCGGCATGTTGCCGTCGGCGAACACCCCGATCAGCGGCGTGTCCTGGTTGGCGACGGTCACCGCCGATAGCTCGTCCGCAGTCCGGGCGATCTGGAATCCGCGTTCCTTGGCCTGGACCTCGAGTGTCTTGCCCTGGTATTCACCGGCTTTCGCGAGCTCGGAGAACGTCTCAGCTCCACCGCCCAACACCAGGTCCGGTCGGGTGGTGAGGAACTGTTCGGTAATCGAGCCTTCGCCGCCGTTCTCGAGAGCATTGGTGGGACAGGTCTTGGTGGTCTCGTCCGGTCCGTAGCATTTGCGGCCGGTCACATGCGCCGCCTGCACGGCCGGTGTGGCGTCCTGGATTTCGGCGGTCGTCACGTCGCCGGTGGCCTTGCCCGCCTCCTTCGCGAGTTGCAGCAGGGTGGTCTGGTCCTTCCCGTGGATGTCCACCGAGATGGCGCCGTTGTAGGTCTTGGTGCCGGTCGCCCACGCGGAACCACTTGCGGCGGAGTCGGTGACGTAGGTCGGCTGGCCGTCCTTGTCGATCGAGTAGTGCGTGTACTGCCCGGTCAGCGGCAGTGCGTCGAGTCCGGGGAACGCGCCGCCCGCACCCTGGGCGTAGTCGCGCGCGACGGTGATCTCCGAGTCACCCATGCCGTCACCGATCAGCAGGATCACGTTCTTCGCGCCGCTGTTGCGGATCGAGTCGGCGATCAGCGAACTGCGGTCGTCACCGGCGCGGGTAGCACCACCGTGCGTCGAGATATCGCCGCTGGCAACAGGTTCCAAGGTCGGCAACGACGACGAACTCGTGTCGTCATCACTGCCGCATGCGCTTGCCAACGCCGTTGCGCATACCGCCGCCGCGGCCACCACATACCGCCCCCGAAGATTCCGCACCCGTCTTCCCCTCGTCCGCGTCGAAGTGTCCGGTCCAATGGACTCCCTGGCATCGTCGGGGGCGCGGGTGAATGACGGCTGACGGGACGGTGAGCACCAAGCCAACAGTCGGCTGACCTCAGTGCGTCTGCTCGGCGTCCATGTCCGGGGTCACGTGCTCGGTGGCCAATGCGTGGAGTTCCCGGAACACCCGTTTCGACGACTCGGCCCAGGGCATGAGGATAGGGAACACGTGGAACATGCCGTGTTCTTCCATGGCGTACGTGCGCACTCCGGACTTCTCCAGGCGCAGCGCGAACTCGCGGATTCCGTCGCGGAAGATCTCGGCGGAGCCCCAGCAGACGAATGTCGGCGGGAACCACTCCGGGTTCGGATCGGCGTAGACCGCCGACACGCGTTGGTCATTGGGCTGCACGCCCTGCAGGTACGGCGTGACCGGGATGCTCCACGGCAGGATGTCGGTCTCGGCGTTCTCGGTGACCGACGGCCGGTCGAGATCGAGATCGACCTCCGGGGAGAACAGTGCGACGGCCGCCGGCGACGGCATGTCGTTGGCGTGCAGGTAGGAGATCAGTGAGGTCGCGAGCCCGCCGCCGCCCGAATCGCCGGCCACCACGATGTGCTGCGATGCGACGCCACGTTCGAGCAGACCGCGGTAGACGTCTGCGGCATCGAGAACACCTGCGGGAAAAGGAAACTCGGGTGCCATGCGGTAGTCCGCGATGAAGACCTCATATCCGGTGGCGCGGACCAGCGTTGCGGCGAACGCGGAGTACATGATCGGTGAGGTTCCGATGTAGCCGCCGCCGTGCAGGTAGAGCATGGTCGCGCGAATGCTCTGCTTGTCCTCTTCGTCGTCGACGTAGGCATCCGAACTCGCCTTGGCGCGGCACCACAGACCGGGCACGCCGCCGATGGTGTCGCTGGTGATCTCGACGCCGTCGACGAAACCGACGAACGGCGGCATGACCATCTTGCAGATGTCGTCGAGGATCTTCTCCATGGACCGGAATTCTTCGATCGGCAGGCTCAGCGAGAAGCCCATGAACGAGCGAATCACCTGCCGGGTGACCGACTGTCCCAGATTGTCGAGCAAACCGCCCGGTCCCTGCCACGGACGCCGAAACGGCACGCGGGCAAGCCCGTTCAGCAGGCTCTCGCCCAAGCCGAAGACGGTCAACGCGGTCAGCGGCGCCGAAGCGGTTCGCACCTCCGGCCGATCTGCCATCACCATGGG
This sequence comes from Gordonia sp. NPDC003424, assembly GCF_053588655.1. Classification (NCBI taxonomy): domain Bacteria; kingdom Bacillati; phylum Actinomycetota; class Actinomycetes; order Mycobacteriales; family Gordoniaceae; genus Gordonia; species Gordonia sp. NPDC003424. The sequence continues at coordinate 112,314 of NZ_JBSFQJ010000014.1, read as the reverse complement.
GGCCAGTCTAATGGCGAGTCGCCGTCAGAACCGGGTTCGGTGGGCTTCCTGCTCCACCACCGCGTCGATATCGTCGAGGCGCGTCATCGAGGCCACCGATCGCGCCGTGCGCTGGTTGGCGCGCAGTTTCTTGCTGTTTCGATGCGTGAACGTCCAATATCCGGCGGTGAACGGGCAGGCGTTCTCACCGAGCCGCGTGCGCGGATCGTAAGCGCAGTCGCGGCAGTAGTCCGACATCTTGGTGATGTAGGCGCCGCCCGACGTGTACGGTTTGGTGGCCATCAGTCCGCCGTCCGCGTGCTGGCTCATGCCGATGACGTTGACCGGCATCACCCAGTCGTATCCGTCGACGAAGTTTGCCCGGAACCATTCGGTGAGCGCTGTCGGATCGTAACCCTGTTGCAGCGCATGGCTTCCCAGGACCATCAGACGCGGAATGTGATGTATCCAGCCGTGATCGCGGACACCGGCCAAGGCGTCGGACAGACAGTGCGCGGTCACCGCGTCTGCGTCGAGGTTGGCGAACCAGTCGGGGAGTGGTGTGTGGGCGTCGAACTCGTTGTGGCTCAGGTAGTCCGGCCCGAAATGCCAATAGAGGTGCCAGACGAACTCGCGCCAGCCCAGGATCTGCCGGATGAAACCTTCGGCCGACGCCATGCTGACCGATCCGTCGCGGGCTGCGCACTCGGCGGCCCGGACGGCGTCGAGCGGGTCGAGGAGGGACAGGTTGAGCGGCACCGACAACAGCGAGTGCGCCATGGTCCAGTCCTTGCCGAGCATCGCGTCCTCCCACCGGCCGAAGGTGGCGAGCCGGTGGTCGATGAATGTGGACAGCGCGGACTGCGCCTCCTCGTGGGTGACGGCGAACAGTCGCGGCCCGTCCGCGCCGGAGAAGTCGACGTCCATCGCGTCGAGGTCGGCGCGCACCTGCGCGTCGATGTCGTCCTCGGTGGGCCACCAGGGGTCGTCGATGCCGAGCGTCGAACGCTTGGGCGGTGGTTCCCGGTTGTCGTGGTCGTGGTTCCACTGCCCACCCGCAGGTGCGTCGCCGTCCATCAACACATCGAAGCGCCGACGTTGAGCGCGATAGAAGTCCTCCAGCCGAAAGCGTTCGCGGTCACCCGCCCATTCCTCGAAGTCTTTGCGGGGCAACGCGAACGACGGATTCTCCAAGACCTCGGACACCAAGCCCTCGTCGGCGAGCCGGTGTACGAACCGAGAGGCCGCCCACGACGTCGGTTCGTGGACAACCACCGGACGTCCGAGGTCGCGGAGCGCATCTCGGTAACCGGCCGCCTTCCGATACTGCGCGCGGTCGCCGAGTTCGTCGGCGAGATGCCGCATACCGGACAGCAGGAGGTGTGCCTTCTGGCGATGACCGGCGCGGCGGGTGAACGCTGCACGCGACTCGACCAGGACGATGTCGCGGTCCTCGTGATGGGCGTTCGACCAGACATGCGGTCCCAGCTGGTCGCCGAACAGCCAGAGCGGATCCTTCTGTGTAGCCATCGGTCAACCTCCTTGCCGTAAAGCGATGAGTTCGACGGTAGGAGCGCGCAGCGGCGGCGCGCGGTGCCCCGCCCCGGATCGCGACCCAGTCGACACCGTGGGTCACCAGGAGGTCACGGCCGTGCGCCGGCTGAGCCGCGCCGAGGGAGCGGAGCGACCCCGGCGCGAGTCGAAGCCTCAGCACCGCCCGTAGTGGGCGATGATCACACCCTTGGTCGTGGTGACCGTCTCGATCAGCTCGAAGTCGACCCTCGGTGCCGGTCCGTCGAACAGGCGGGCGCCGGCGCCGAGGGTGAGCGGATGGATCAGGAGGGTGTAGCGATCGATGAGTTCGGCCGCGTGCAACGCGCGCACCATCGCCGCGCTGCCGAGGATCGACAGGTCGGGTCCCGGGGTGGCCTTCAGTCCGGCGACCGTCTCGGCGGCGTCGCCCCGGAGGAGCACCGAGTTCTGCCAGGCGGCGGCGTCGGTCAGCGTGCGCGAGACGACGTACTTGGTGGCGGCGTTCATGAGCGCGCTGAACGGGTTGTCGTCGGTCGCCTGTCCCCATTGCACGGCGAAGTCGTCCCACGTCCGGCGACCGAGCAACAGGTCGCCCTCGCGCGCCATGCCTTTGCCGAGTTCGCGGCCCATCACGTCGTCGTTGTAGGGCGGTCCCCACCCACCCTGGGTGAAGCCGCCGCGGGTGTCCTCGTCGGGTCGCCCGAGACCCTGGATGACACCGTCCAGGGTGACGAATTCGGTCGCGGTGATCGTGCGGGTACTCATGCCGTGACTGACTCCTCGCACCGCACGAACTCATCGCCGGGCATCGCGGGCTGGCCCGGATTCGAACGTGTGTGCGAGACTTTCAGGGTGGGCATGAAGTGGATTGGCGGCGACAGCGGTCAGCCACGCCGACCGGCGTTCGTGCGGGTCGGGCACAAGGCCGTGCTCATCGACCTGAATGCCCTCTACCCGAACGCGCCCCACTACAACGGCGAGTACCAACCCGACGGACTGCAGATCCGATCCATTCATCTCGGTGTTCTCACCGAATGGGGACGTGACGAATGGGGCGCCTGGTACGGCAAGGTCACCTACACGATCACCGCGAAGGACCGGCAGGAGAAAGTGACCCACTGGGTGCCGGCGTGGGCGCTGCGACCCGCCCCCTGAGCCTGTCGAAAGGGGACTGACCTGACCCGACTGATCAGCCCAGCGTCAGTGCGAGGGTCGCCGCGCCCGGCAGCGCCGCGAGTTCTGCCCCCGGCACCAGGATCTTCGAACTCCGCACACCCCCGCCGATGACCACCGGTCCGGCGTCGACCACGCGCTGATCGACGATGATCGGCCAGTCGTCGGGCAGTCCGACCGGGGTGATTCCGCCGGATTCCATGCCGGTGGCCGCTTCGGTGTCCTCGTGCGCCGCGAAGCTGATCTTTCGCGCGCCGAGGTGCTTGCGCACCGTCTTGTTGATGTCGGCGCGATCGGTGGCCAGCACCATCACGGCGGCGAGCGTCGTCGTCTCTCCGCGGCGGGCTTGCACGACGATGCAGTTCGCCGACGCCGCGAGCGCGACATCGTAGGCGGCACAGAACGCCTCGGTGTCGGCGAGGGTCGCGTCGATCGGCGCGACTCGCGCACTCGGCAGGCCACCCGACCGTGCCGCGTCGGCGACCGGCGCGGCAACCAGGTGCAGAGCGTCGAGCAGCGGCCGCCAGTCCAGGGTTCCCTCAGCAGAAGGCATGCGGCGCTGCAGTTCTCACTTCTTGAGCGGGCTGTAGAACACCAGGCCGTTGCCCTTGTTGTCGTAGACGACCGCACGCCGTTCGTGGGCATCGTCGTAGGGCGCCGCGACGATGCCGCCGCCGCTCTCCTCGATCGCCTTGGCTGCGGCGTCGACGTCGGCGGTCTTGATCCCGACGACGATCTGTCCGTGAATGGGGTGGTCGACCTTGGTGGCGAGTGCGAGGGTGACCGCGCCACCGTCGAGCGCCGCGAAATGGGCGCCGTCGCGGAATTTCAGCGGCAGCCCCAGGGTCTCGCTGTAGAACGCGATGGACTCGTCCAGGTTGTCCGTCGACAGGACGATCATCTTGACTTCGTAGTCACTCACCGTTGCCTCCTTTGGCCAGAACGGGTTCCAGGCTAGTGGACGCGCGCCGATCGGCCAGAGCATTTCGGCCCCCTCTTCAGGGGGTGTTCTCTCGACTCTGTGACGCGCATCATATCCAGATGAGCACCAACACCGATCTCTACCGCAGCAGTCGTGACCAGATGATCGCCCTGATCGGCGACTACGACAAAGCCGTTCGTGAGTTCCGCTGGCCCGAGCTCTCCGGCCGCTTCAACTGGGCCATCGACTGGTTCGATTCATTCGCCCGCGGCAACGACGGCATCGCGCTGTGGATCACCGAACAGGACGGCAGCGAACTGCGGGTCACCTTCGACGAGATGGCGACGCGCTCCGATCGGGTCGCGACCTGGCTGCAGGAGTTGGGCATCGGCAAGGGCGACCGGGTCATCCTGATGCTCGGCAACCAGGTGGAGCTGTGGGAGGCGATGCTCGCGGTGCTCAAGCTCGGCGCGATCGTCATGCCGACCACCGGCGCATTGGGTCCCGAGGACCTCCGTGACCGTATCGACCGCGGCGCGGCGAGGTGCGTGATCACCAACGTCGGTGACACGAGCAAGTTCGAGACGTTGGACGGCGATTATCTGCGCATCGTCGTCGGCGGCAACGCCGAGGGATGGCATTCGTACTCGGCCGCGGCGGATGTCGAATCTGCGGGGCCGTTCCCGACCGAGACCGACGTCGACGACCCCATGCTCATCTACTTCACCTCCGGCACCACCAGTCGCCCGAAGCTCGTCGAGCACTCCCAAACCAGTTATGCGGTAGGGCATTTCACCACGATGGCGTGGATCGGCCTGCAGCCCGGCGATGTACACCTGGCGATCAGCTCGCCCGGCTGGGCGAAGCACGCGTGGAGTTGTTTCTTCGCGCCGTGGATCGCCGAGGCGACGATCTTCGTCTACAACTACTCACGATTCGACGCCGCGGCGTTGATGGACCAGCTGCGACGCGCGGGGGTCAACACGTTCTGCGCTCCTCCGACGGTGTGGCGCATGCTCATTCAGGCCGACCTGGGCACGAAGCCGGCAGGGCTGCGCGAGCTGCTCGGCGCCGGCGAACCGCTGAACCCCGACGTGATCCGGCAGGTGGAAGAGGCGTGGGGCCTGACCATCCGCGACGGGTTCGGACAGACCGAGACGACGCTGCAGATCGGGAACACCCCGGGGCAACCGGTCAAGGCCGGATCGATGGGCCGCCCGATGCCCGGGGTCCCGGTGGTGCTGGTCGACCCGGTCACCGGCCTCGAATCCGATGAAGGCGAGATCTGCCTCGATCTGAGCGGACACCCGGTGAACCTGATGACCGGCTACCTCGGCGACCCGGAACGCAACGAGCAGGTCATGGCCGGCGGTCACTATCACACCGGCGACGTCGCCCAGCGCGATGCGCACGGCTACATCACCTACATCGGACGCACCGACGACGTGTTCAAGTCGTCGGACTACAAGGTGTCGCCGTTCGAGCTGGAGAGCGTGCTCATCGAGCATCCGGCGGTGGTCGAGGCCGCGGTCGTGCCGCAGCCCGACGACACCCGCCTCGCGGTCCCCAAGGCCTACATCGCGCTCGCCGACGGCTGGGAACCCGACGCGGACACCGCCCGTGCGATCCTCGAATACTCCCGCGATCACCTCGCGCCTTATCTCAAGGTGCGTCGGATCGAGTTCTTCGAACTGCCCAAGACGATCTCCGGCAAGATCCGTCGCGTCGAGCTCAAGCAGCGCGAAGACGTCGCGCACGGGGCAAGCACCCCGATCGCCACCGAGTTCCGGTACGAGGATCTGATCGGGTAGCGCGCTACGGCCCCGCGGGCGAGTAGACGAGCGCCGACACCACGAATCCCCGGCGTCGACTCCGTTGTCGACGCCGGGGATTTGCTTGCGGCAGAGCCTACTTCGCGGGCACGTCGGCCTGCTCGGGCACGCCCTGCAACACTCCGGCGGTCATCAGCTTTTCGATCGCGCCGTCGTCAAGCCCGAGTTCGGCGGCGATGGTCGCGCTGTGCGCACCGAGCGCGGGCACTGCATCCATACGAGGCTCGGCACCGAGTTGGATCGGCGGCAGCAGTGCACGGATCATCCCGCGTTCGGTGTCGACGGTGCGCCAGCGGTCGCGTTCGGCCAGCACGGGATGCTCGAGAAACTCGCTGACCGTGTTGACGCCGGCGAAGGCGATACGGGCACGGGTGAGGCGCTCGGTGAGTTCCCCGGTGCTCAGCCGCCCGACGTGAGCCGAGACGCGTTCGTTGAGCGCCCCACGGTTCTCCACCCGCAGGGTGTTGGACGTGAACCGCGGATCGACGGCGAGATCCGGATCGTCAAAGACGATGTCGCACAGCCGTTGCCACTCGGGCTCGTTCTGGATGGCGAGCAGTACGACGTGATCGTCGGAGGCGGTGAACGGACCGTACGGGGCGATGGTGGCATGCTGCGCCCCGAAACGTCCCGGCTGCCGTCCCGCGCCGGCGGTGAAATGCATTGGCTGGCCCATCCATTCGGCGAGCGCCTCGAACAGCGACACCTCCAGGGTGGCTCCCTCGCCGGTGACCTGACGCTGATACAGCGCGGCCAAAACACCGGAGAAGCCGTACATGCCGGCGGCGATGTCGGCGACCGACACCCCCGCCTTGGCGACCTCGTCCGGCGTCCCGGTCAGCGATACCAGGCCTGATTCGCATTGCACGAGAAGGTCATACGCTTTGCGGTCGGCCCACGGGCCGGTGGAACCCCAACCCGTGATGGACAGCACGATCTTGTGCGGGTCCTTCGCGCGGATCTCCTCGGCGCCGAGGCCCAGACGTGCTGCCGCGCCGGGTCCGAGGTTCTGTACGATCACGTCGGCGCTGTCGGCCAACTCGTGCAGAATCCGTTTCCCGTCTTCGCTTTTGACATCGAGCGCGATCGACTCCTTCGACCTGTTCAGCCATACGAAGTAGCTCGCCAGACCGTTGACCGATTCGTCGTAGGCGCGGGCGAAATCCCCCGAACCGGGGCGTTCCACCTTGATCACGCGGGCACCGAGGTCGGCGAGCTGGCGGGTGGCGAACGGCGCGGCGACGGCATGTTCGAGTGACAGCACGGTCACTCCGCTCAACGGGAGCACGAAGCCTCCAAACCTGTTGTACGGGTTTGCGTTCAGATTCCGCCGCGCTTGACGAGCTGTGCCGCGATGACGTTGCGCTGGATCTCGTTGGTGCCCTCGCCGACGATCATCAGCGGGGCGTCGCGGAAGTATCGTTCGACGTCGAACTCGGTGGAGTAGCCGTATCCGCCGTGGATGCGCACCGCGTTCAGTGCGATGTCCATCGCGACCTCGGAGGCGTAGAGCTTGGCCATACCCGCCTCCATGTCACATCGCTCGCCCTTGTCGTACTGCTCGGCGGCGTGCCAGGTCAGCTGGCGGGCGGCGGTCAGCTTGGTGGCCATGTCGGCCAGGTAGTTGCCGATGGACTGGTGCTTCCAGATCGGCTGGCCGAACGATTCGCGTTCCTGGGCGTACTTCAGCGAGTCCTCGAGCGCCGCTGTCGCGACACCGAGTGCACGACACGCGACCTGGATGCGGCCGGTCTCGAGGCCCTTCATCATCTGCCCGAACCCCTTGCCGGGTTCGGTGCCGAGGATGGCCGACTTGGGTACGCGGTACCCGTCGAACGACAACTCGCAGGTTTCGACGCCCTTGTAGCCGAGCTTCGGCAGATCGCGCGACACCGTGAGGCCCGGACCGTGTTCGCACAACACGATGGAGATGCCCTTGTGCCGCGGTTCGGCTTTCGGATCGGTCTTGCAGAGAAGCGCGATCAGCCCCGACCGCCGGGCGTTGGAGATCCAGGTCTTGGAGCCGCTGATCACCAGGTCCTCGCCGTCTTCCTTGGCGACGGTACCCATGTTCTGCAGATCGGAGCCACCGCCGGGCTCGGTCAGGGCCATGGTCGCGCGCATCTCGCCGGTGGCGAGCTTGGGCAGATACCTCTGCTTCTGTTCCTCGGTGCCGAACAGTACGAGGAGTTTGGCGACGACGGTGTGTCCGCCCATGGCGCCGGCCAGGCTCATCCAGCCGCGGGCAAGTTCCTGCGTGACCTGTGCGTAGCAGGGCATCGAGACGGGCATGCCGCCGTACTGCTCGGGGACCGCGAGTCCGTAGATGCCGATCTGCTTCATCTGCTCGATCCACTTCTCGGGGTACTCGTTGGCGTGCTCGACCTCTTGCACGGTCGGCTTGACATCACGATCGATGAACTCCCGGACCGTCTTGACCAGGAAGGCCTCTTCGTCGTTCAAGGTGCTCATCGGATTCCCATCGTCTTGGTGGCGACGACCCGCTATATGTACGGATCATTTCGAATTTGTACGGCCATTATTGGCCCAGCGAGCTGCAGGTGTCAACCTCCGGCCGCGGGATACTGCCAACCTCCGGGAAGATATGCACGTAATTGGCCGTACATTCCTCGCGGCCATGGGTGCGTCGCAGCGATGCGTTGGGGGAGCGCCGACGTGACCGCACTGCTGTCCGACGGGCATGGGAGACTACCCCGGTCCTTCAACAAGCAACCCGACACCGTGAGGCGGCGATGGAAAGCGCACAGCAACCGACGCTGCCCGCAGCACACCGAAACGGTCCGCAGGCGACCAAGACGGCCGAGCCGCCGACCCTCGCCGCAGAACTCGAAGCCAACCAGTCGATCCACAAGTCGGCGGCCGTGCGGCTGTTCGCGGCGACGAACTCGGCGCTGTACGTGACGTTGATGGAACGCCACCTCGACTACGGTGTCCGCCTGTCGGAGACCGACCTCGCCATCCGGCTCGACCGCGACATGGCAGAGCTCGGCGTCGCCGACCAGCCCTCGGGACTCGATTTGGTCAAACTGTGGGCCAAGCAGGGCTGGCTGCACCGCGTCACCGATGCGTCCGGCCCGGGTGCCCCCAACGTCTGCCACCTGACCGCCGAAACCAGGTCGGTCCTGGACTACATGCGCCGTCTCCGTCGCGAGGACACCGTCGCCACCGGCGGCTCGATCAATCAGATCGCCGCCGGTCTACGCCGCGTCGCCGGTCAGGTCGCCGCCGACCCCGATCACATCCGCGAGGAGATCGAGCATCAGATCTCCGAGCTCGACGCCGAGCTCGCCGACCTGGACGCCGGGGTGCGGCCGGAACCGGATCTGCGCACCGCCGAGGACGAGGCCCGCAGCATCGCGTATCAGATGGAGCAGGTGATCACCGACATCGGACAGTACGGGTCGATGCTCGACCGCATCACCACCGCATTGATCGACGACCCGAACGACTCCGACCTTGCCTACCGCGACCGGCAACGGCAGATGTTCGACGACTACGAGGCGCTGCTCGAGTCGTCGCAGAGCGCGTCGTATCACGCGTTCAGCCGGATGATCCAGGATCCGATCCAGCGCGCGAAGCTCGTCGCCGACATCGCCACCGTCACCGAGCAACTGCCCGGCATCGACCACGGACTGCGATCGGTGATGGACAACTTCTTCGGGCTGGTCACCGAGCAGATGGGGGAGGTCGGGCGCACCCGGCAGCGGTGCGCCCGCCGCATCCGGCGGTTCGTCGCGTCGGGCACTCTGGAACAGAGCCGCGGCATCGCCCGGCAACTCAACGACGCCCTGACCACCGCCAACGAACTGCTCCGGACCTCTCTCACCGATCGCCGTCTGGGGTACGAATTGCCTTTGGCCACACCCACGCTCACCTCGATCGGGAGAGTCGGCTTCGAGATCCGGGATCCGGCGCCGCCGGCCCTGGCACTGCCCGCCGGCGCCGGTGCCGATCCGATGTCGTTCGCGTCGCTGGCCGGCCAGGTCGACACCGTCGAACTCACCGAGACCGTGAACGCGGCGATGGAATCGGGGCCGATCCCGCTGTCGGAAGCGATCGACCGGCTCGACGAACCGTATCTCGCCCACGTTATCGTCCTGTGGTCGTGGGCGCTCAAGCAGCCTCCCACCGCCGGTCCGACACCGCCCGGCCCGACGCCGGTCCGATTCCGCTCGCTCGAAGGGGAGGACCACGTCATCGAGGTTCCCGCACTGATGTTCACCGAACCCATCCCGACTGCGGAGGTCGACGCCCTATGACCACTGACATCGAGACATCGGACGGATCGGGCGATCCACGCGTCCCCGACGAGTTCGCCGGCTACGACGATCTGCCCGCGGTCCCGCTGACCGCCGCCGACACCGGCCCCGGCGCACCCCGGTTCGACGGCGACGTCAGCGAGATGCCCGACCGCGCCTGCTGGGCGCTGCAGAACCTGCTGACGCGGCGCTACATCAGCGGCGACCGCCACCCACAGCTCTGGGCGTGGGTGGCGCAATATCAGGACGTGCTGCGCATCCGGCTCTCCGAACTGGACCTGCGGTTGCGGATCGTCGACGAGATGCAGGTCGCGTTCGCCGAACAGTGCGGCTACGACTCACGTTGGGGCAGAAGACTTCTCAAGCGCGAGACGGTCAACACCTACGACGCCATCCTCGCGCTGCACCTGGCCAAGTACGTGCGCGCGTCACGCGACGAACCGGTACTCATCACCCGGGAGGACATCCACGAACTGTTCGCCGGCGTCACCAACACCATCGACCGCGACATGGCGGCCTTCGACAAGCGCATCGAACGCGCCATCGACAAACTCGACGAACTCGAGCTGCTGCGCAAACACCGCGACGACCCCGACACGTTCACGGTCAGTCCGGTCATCTCGGCGGTGATGACCGCGTCGGTGATCACCGATCTGCAGCGACAGTTCGACCAGTTCATCGGGGCCGGTGACGAGGACGCGACCGGCGACACCGTCGCACCCACCACCGCTGCTCCCGACGACGACTTCGACGACGAAGGAGACGACTGGTGAGCGCACCCGTCGACCAGTACCGACTGTCTCGGCTGCAGCTGATCAACTGGGGCGTCTTCGACGGCTATCACTCGATACCGTTCAGCGACGGCGGCGCATTGATCACCGGCTCGTCCGGTAGCGGTAAATCGTCACTGCTGGACGCGATTTCACTGGCCTTCCTGCCCGATCACCGCCGCAACTTCAACGCGTCGGGTGACGCCACCGCGGCCGGGTCCTCGAGCGGCAAACGCACCGTCGGCAAGTATGTGCGCGGCGCCTGGGGCGAGCGTCGCGAGGGCACGGGTGCCGCCCGCGAGATCATGTATCTGCGCGGCACCGGACCGGCGTGGGCGGCGATCGCGGTCACCTACACGTCGTCGTCGGGCACCTCGATCACCGGTCTGGTCCTGAAATGGCTGGCGGCGGGCAAGATGACCGACGCCCACAGTTCGTACTTCATCCACGACGGCGACGCCGACATCGTCGACGTCTGCAACGAGTGGGCACGCAGCAGCTACAACACGTCGGCCCTCCGGGAGCAGGGCTGGCGCGGGGGACCCGGCGAAGGAAAGTATCTCGCCACCTTGTACTCGCTGATCGGTATCCGCGGATCCGAAGCGGCGCAACAACTTCTCGGCAAGGCGAAATCGCTCAAGAGTGTCGGCGGACTGGGGCAGTTCGTCCGCGAGTTCATGCTCGACGAACCGACGAGCATCGTCGGGATCTCCGATGCTCTCGAACAGATCGACCCGCTGGTGGAGGCGCGTGAGCTGCTCGACGTGTCGCGCCGCAAACGCACCATCCTCGGGAACATCGAGACCCTGCAGGAACGCTACGCGACCGAGTCCGCGACGTTCACGGTCCTCGACACCATCGACACCGACACGGTGCGCGCCTATGTCAGCAATCTGCGGCGCCGCAACGCCGAACCGGAGGTCGCCGATCTCGACGATCAGATCGCCCGCCTCGACGGCGACCTCGCCGCGCTGACCGCGCAACACGATCAGCTGCGTTCGGACCACAGCCATCTGTTGTCGCGGATCGCCACATCCACCACCGACCTCGCGCCGCTGCAGGAGCAACTCGCCGCCGCGCAGAAGGTCAGCACGGAGGTGTCGGCACGCCGGGACAGCTACGAGGACAAGATCTCCGCCCTGGGCTTCTCGGCACCCGACGACGCCGAGGACTTCTGGTCGCTGCGAGAGTCCCTCATGGAGGAGGCGACCCGCATCGACGGCCAACTCGATGCAGGCAAGGGGCATTTCGCCGAGGCGTTGGCCCGGGAGGTCGCGGCGCGCACCCAGCGCGATGCCGCGCGCGACGAACTTCAGCGTGTCCAACAGGCCGGTTCGGCGCTGCCGCGCACCGAGCACGAGATGCGGCGCGTTCTCGCGGGCGGCTTGCAGATCGACGAGTCCGAGTTGCGCTATGTGGCCGAACTGGTCGAACTGCACCCCGACGAGGAGCGGTGGCGGCTGGCCACCGAGAAGGTCCTGCGCGGTGTGGGTCTGCGACTGCTGGTGCCCGACAAGCACTTCCGGGCAGCACTGCGCTACGTCAACAGCCACGACATGCGCGGGCGGATTGCGCTGCACCACGCCGAGACCCGGCCCACACCCGCGCCGGAGGAGGGGACACTGGGCGCCAAGCTGCGAGCCGTCGACCCCGATCATCCGTGCACAGCCGAGGCGCTGACGGTGATCTCGCGACTGGGCAATTACGTGTGCGTCGATTCGCCGACCGACTTTGCCGACCATTACAAGGCGGTGACCGACCAAGGGCTGCGCAAGGATTCGGCGAAACTCGCCGTCAAGGACGACCGGCAGACGCTGCGCCCGTCGCAGTACGTGTTCGTCGGCAACGGGGAGGCCAAGGTCGCCGCGCTGCAGGACGAACTCGAGCACGAACAGCGCGCCTACGACGCGGCACGCGCGGCCAGCGCCGCACTGGACGCCGATCGTACGGACAAGCAGCACCGCCGTGACGCTTTTCGACGGGTGTGCGAGCAGTTCACCCAGTGGAGCCAGATCGACACCGACGCCGCCGACGACCGGGTCGACGCCCTCACCGAGCAGCACGAGTTGCTGATGGCCGAGCACCCCGACATCGAGGCGCTGCAACGCAAGGCCGAGGACATCTGGGAGCAGGTCCGCAGCGCCATCTCGCAGGCCGCGCTGGTGCGTGACAAGATCGCGACGCACGATCAACGCCGGACCCAGCTGCTCGACCTGTTGGATCGACTCAAGTCCGAAGACGTTGCGCCGCAGGCAGAGACCACGCTCGACGGCTTCCGGGAGGAGTCCGCGGCCGTTCTGGACGTACTGTCCCCGGAGTCGTATCGGCAGGAGCTGGTGAAGGCGGTCGCCAAGGACCGTGACCGGATGCGCGCCGACGCGCGCCGCTCCCGGGATGAGATCGCCCGCATCCTCGACACTTACGACGAGGAGTTCCCCGACGCCATACCGAACGACAGCGACGACTTCGACGAGCGCATCCACGATTACGTGGCGCTGTGCCGCCGCATCGACGAACGCGAACTCCCGGCCGCCTACGAGCGGATGCGTCGGCTGATCACCGAGCAGGCGCCGGGGGCGATCCTGAGCCTGCACATGGCCGCCGACGCCGAGGAGCGGCGCATCGTCGAACAGATCGAACGAGTCAACACCGGTCTGGGGTCGGTGGCGTTCAACAGCGGTACCCGGCTGCGGCTGCAACCGGGTCGTAAGACGCTCTCCGCGGTCACCGAACTGACCGAGAAGGCACGGTTGATCTCGCAGCGCACCACCGCGGTGAGCTTCGGCGACGAACAGGCCATTCTGGAGCAGTACTCGGACATCCTGCTGCTGCGAGAACGGTTGGCGGGCAACACCCCGGAGGACCGTCAGTGGACCCGCGACGCGCTCGATGTGCGCAACCGGTTCGACTTCTACTGCGAGGAGCACGACGCCGAGTCCGGTGAGATCATCCGCACCTACAGCAACGCCGGCGACAACTCGGGCGGCGAGCAGGAGAAACTCATGGCGTTCTGCCTCGCCGGCGCGCTGAGCTTCAACCTCGCGAGCCCGCACGGCACCGACAACCGGCCGATCTTCGCCCAGCTGATGCTCGACGAGGCTTTCAGCAAATCGGATCCGCAGTTCGCGCAGCAGGCGCTCGCCGCGTTCCGCAAGTTCGGCTTCCAGCTGATCATCGTGGCGACCGTGCAGAACACCAGCACGATCCAGCCGTACATCGACAATGTGATCATGGTGTCGAAGTCGGAGTCCCGGGCCGACGCACGACCGACCGCCACGGCGATGTCGACGTCGATCCAGGCGTTCTCCGACCTCCGACGATCCAGCGGGAGCCGCCTGCCGGTGTGACCACACCGGCCCCCTGAGCAGCCCGGCGCTACCCCCGCCCCTGAGCAGCCCGGCGCTACCCCCGTCCCCTGAGCAGCCCGGCGACGGAGGAGCCGAGCGTGTCGCAGGGCGCTACCCCCGCCGCCTGAGCAGCCCGGCGCTACCCCCGCCCCCTGAGCAGCCCGGCGCTACCCCCGCTCCCTGAGCAGCCCGGCGACGGAGGAGCCGAGCGTGTCGAAGGGCCGCTCGGTTGGAACACCGCACACCAATCACGCTGGCTGCATGCACAATTTGCGCAGGCGAGGGATCGGGATCCGATAGTTGACGGCTGCCGCGGCACCCGAACCGTCAGTCCCGTCCCAGCGCAGCAGAAGTGAATCTGTGCTGGGATCACCATCCACGAGCGCCGGCTCGCCGGCGAGCGGCAGATCTCCAATCGCCTTGAGCGACAGGCCGAACTGCTCGGTCCAGAAGTACGGGCGGTGATTGAGCACTGGCGCATCGTCGCCATCCAGTAGGGCGGACGCGGCGACCTTGGCCTGATCAATAGCACTGTTCCACAGCGGAATCCGACGCACTCCGGTCGTTGTCGGCACGGCCGCCACGTCACCGGCCGCGACGATACCCGGCCGCACCCGGCATCGTTCGTCGACCTCGATCACATCTCCGCGGACGAGACCGCTCGGCCGCAGCCATTCGACGTTGGGCACATCGCCGGCGGCCGTCACGACAAGTTCGGCGGTGAACCGGGACCCGTCGCGAAGCCCGACGACGGTCGAGCCGTCCTCGCCGCGCCAGACCGTGGACACGCTGCCCGTCACGATCTTCAGTCCCTGGCGCACCGCGGCCTCGCAGAACACACGTGACAGGTGGTCGCCGAGCTGCGTCCGCAGCGGGGCGCCGTTCGACACCAGCGTGACCTCACAGCCGCCGGCCACACACCCCGACGCGATCTCCATGCCCAGCGGACCGCCCCCGACCACGATCACCGTCGGGCGACCGGCAATCCGACTGCGCAACAACAGGGCATCGTCGAGGGTTCGTAGCGTGACCTCACCACTGTCGGCCGGACCGAGTCGGCGTGCGCGGCATCCGGTGGTGATCACCAGACCGTCGTAGGGGACTTCACCTCCGTTCGTCAGGCCGACCGTCCGACGTTCGGTGTCAAGACTGCTGACACCGACGCCCAGAAGCTCGGTGGCGCCGTGCGCGGCCGGCGCCAACTCGTGGGAGGTGTCGTCGTCGTGGTCGCGCAGAAGAGCCTTCGACAACGCGGGGCGGCTGTAGGCCTGATGCCGCTCGCCACCGATCAGCGTGAGGTCGCCGTCGAAGCCGCCGGCGCGCAGCGAGTCCGCTGCGGTCAGCCCCGCAATCCCGTTGCCCACGATCACGATTCGCTTCATGGTGGCGGCGCTCACGACGCCGTGACGGCTTGTTCGAGGCGGAGTGCGGCGACCGGGCACACCCGGACGGCGGCGGTCGCCTCGGCGATGTCGTCGTCGGTCAGTTCGTCCCGATCGATGACGAGGTCACCGTCATCGTCGAGGTGCATCAGGTCCGGCGCGGCCTCTTCGCAGAGTCCGTGACCTTCGCATCGAGGACGGTCGAGGATGATCTTCATGCGGGTACCACCTGAACGGAGAGGGAGTCGAAACTGCGGGTGACGTTGGCGGGCTTGCGATGTGCGTCGCCGATGTCGATGCGCTTCACGCGGCGGGCCAGGGCGCCGATGATCGCGTGCGCCTCCAGCCGGGCAAGACCCTGACCGGCACAGCCGTGCGGTCCGTAGCCGAAGCTGAGGTGGTCGACGGGATTTCGTTCGATCAGGAAGGCGTCCGGGTCGTCGAAATGCCGCGGGTCGTGGTTACCGGCGCCGAACAGGATCGCGGCCTGCGCGCCTTCGGGGAGCAGGACACCGTCGATCTCGGTGTCCTTCGTGACGTACCGACCCCAGGCGTGCACCGGCGGCCAGAACCGGAGGACCTCGGCGAACGCCGCCGGCACCAGTGCGGGGTTCTCGCGGACCAGCGCGAGCTGGTCGGGATGACGACCGAACAGGGCGATGATGTTGCCGATCGACGCGATCGTCGTGTCCACACCGGCACCCAGGTACTGGTGAATGATGTGACCGGCAGTGTCCGGCGGGATCGCGCCACGCGCCTGCGCCTCGAAGATGCCGTGACCCACCGATCCGGGTGTGAGGTCCTCGGCACGCACCTGCGAGCACCAGGCGTAGAGTTCGCCGGCGATCGGGAAGCTCTCCTGCGTGCGCTGGTTCATCGGCCCGATGACCTCCATGGCGGCCTGACCCCACCGCAGCATGTTGGCGCGCGCCTCACCGGTGAACCCGATGAGATCAGCCACCACGGCGAGCGGGAAGGCGCGTGCCACGGCGTCGATCGCCTCGAACGAACCCTGCTCGACGAGATCGGCGATGAGTGCATCGGCCTTGGCCTCGATACCGTCCTTCATGGTGCGCAGGGCACGCGGCGAGAGGTTCTCCGTGAGCGCGGCGCGCAACGGCGTGTGGACGGGCGGATCCGATGCCAGCGACGTCCCCTGCAGTGCCTCGTTGACCATCGGGTTGAACCCGATGGACCGCGACGAGAACGTACCCGGATCGCCGAGCGCACCGCGGATGATGTCGTAGCGGGTGAGCACGTAGACATCGTTGACGGGCAGGTACACGGCCCCGTTCAGCTCGCGCAGCATCGTGTAGGTGGGGTAGGGGTCGACGAGTATGTCGTCGCCGAAAAGGTCGAGTTCGGCGACGCCGACATCGGTGGTCGAGGTACTGACGGTCTCGGTCACGGTGTCCTCCGGGTGAAGGTGATCAGCCGCCGGTGCAGCGGCAAATGGGCTGTGAACGCCATCACAACCGATGGCGATGCAGCGAGATTGCCACTCGCTAGTCGGGCTGTCAAGTGACTGTTCATTTGGTATGGCATGCCGGTGACGGGCGACCATGTCGCACAACGCCGACCTGCGCGGGGGCGGATGTTCAGTTATGTCACTTGACAGCCTGTCAACTGATATGACACTGTTCACGTGTCGGGTCGTGACAGAGAGCACACCCCAGCGGCCGTGTCCATGCCGGTCACCAACCGCATACCCCGGGCCCCGGAGCCCGCATACCGAAGATGGACCCACGAAAGGAAGTGCCCATGACGGGTGCCGCCACCACTGAGAACACCGTGTTCACGGTCCTCGGTCCCGTTCCCGCCGACGACCTCGGAGTCGTCCTGGTGCACGAGGCGCTGCTGTCGGTGTTGCCCGGAGCGCAGTACGCCTTCGACATCACCATCGACCGCTCGGAGATCTTCAACGTCTTGGCCGCCAAGCTGTCCGACTTCGCCGACCACGGCGGCAAGACGATCGTCGACTCCACCGGCATGTTCCACGGCCGCGACGTCACCCTGCTCGAGGCGCTGTCCCGCACGACCGGCGTGCACATCGTCGCCTCCACCGGGCTCGGCCCCGAAGCGATGCTTGGCGGCTATTTCCTGACGCCGCAGACGAATCCGCCCACGCCGTGGCCGGCGGAGAAGTTTGCCGACCTGTTCACCAAGGAGATCACCGAGGGCATGGTGGTGCCGCGGGTCGAGCGTCGTGGCGCGGCCGGCCTCGTGACCACCGCGGCAGCTCGTGAGGGCATGACCGCCACCGAGGAGAGCCTGTTCCGGGGCGCGGCCCGCGCAGCCGCCAATACCGGTGTGCCGGTGTCGATTCGCTTCGGAACCGATGCCGTCGGAGACCTCGAGGTGGTCCTCAAGGAGTCACTGCCCGCCGAACGCGTCGTGGTCGGTGGACTCGACCGCACCGACGCGGCGGCCGCCGGGGCACCGACCGCCGTTGCGGCTCGAGGTGCCTTCGTCGGCATCGACCACATCGGATTCGACGACGATGACCACCTCACCGACGCCGACCGGGCGGCGCTGGTGGCCGAGTTGGTCGAGGCAGGGTACGGAGACCGTATTCTGCTGTCCAGCAATGCCATCGGTGTGGCCAAGGGCCTATCCGAGCGCGATCTGCCGTTCAGTTACATCCTGACGGACTTCGTCGACATGCTGACCCTCGCCGGTGTCGGGGACGCTGACGTGCACCGCATCCTCGTCGACAACCCACGCGCGCTGCTCACGGTGTGCTGAGCACCGGATTCTCCAAGACCATCAATATGTTTCGACGTCAGAAGGTGAATGTTGTGTCGAGAGTGAACACCGTTTTGGGCCCCGTCCCGGCCGAGATGCTGGGGATCGTGGCCATCCACGAGCACATCGGGTACGGCATGCCCGGATCCGAACTGGACACCCAGTGGTGGAAGACCCCCGAGCAGCGGTACTCCGAGACCGTGCCCAAGTTGCGCAAGTTCCACGAGTACGGCGGCGGCACGTTTGTCGACGTGACCGGTATCTGCAACGGGCGCGACGTCGACTACTACAAGTCGTTGTCGGCCAAGACCGGGGTGCACATCGTCGCCTGCACCGGGTTCGTCGGCGGGGACACCGCCCTGCCGTTCTTCGCTGCGGCCACTGTCGAATACCTGACCGAGCACTTCGTGCACGAGATCACCGTCGGCATCGGTGACACCGGTAGTAGGGCCGGTGTCATCAAGGTGGGTGTCAGCCGCGGGGGCCGGATGACCGACCTCGACAAGAAGATCTACCGTGCCGCGGCGCGCGCAGCCAGGCAAACCGGCGTACCGATCCTGACCCACCTCGCGATCGACGCGGAGAACGCCATCGCCATCTTCACGGAGGAGGGGCTGCCGCTGGATCGGGTGCTCTTCGGGCATGCCGACGACGGCGTCAACGCGTCGCAGACCCGCGACCGGTGGATCGCGTCGCAGGGCGGGCGGGTCGGCTTCGACACGTTCGGCTACGAGACCGAACTGCCGGATCCACCGTTCTGGGCCCGGCCCCGCAAAGAACGGCTCGCTCATTTCCTCGGCTTCATCGAGGCCGGTTACCTCGACCAGGTTCTGGCCGGCATCGATGCCAACTGCAGCCCCCTCGGGTGGCCAGGGGTGAAGGGCCACACCGTCAATTACCTCTTCGAAGACCTCATCCCCGATCTCCGTGACGCCGGCGTCGACGACGCGACCATCACCAAGCTCTTCGTCGAGAGCCCGGCCGAGTTCCTGTCCATCCAGAACTGACGAGATCTCGATGCGGTCGTCGCAAGCTCCTCCCTGATCCGAAGAGTCGCCACACCCCGCTGATCGAGTAAGGCCCCGAGCTTGTGAGGCGCCGCATCGAGATCTCGTTCACCGTTGATCTCGATGCGCTCGCTCGCAAGCTCGCGGGCTTACTCGATCAGCGAAAAGGGCTGCGACTCTTCCCAGCCCACGCTGGCCGCCTGCGGCGGCCCAGGTTACTTACTCGATCCAAGGAGTAAGGCACCGAGCGAAGCGAGGCGCCGCATCGAGCCACCCGCCCCAAAACCCCACCCCCTCCAGAAAGCAGAAACCCATGCAGCCCAACGAACTGAAGGACCTGACCGTCGCCATCATCGGCGGCGGCTATGGCGGCGCGTCCGCGGCAAAGGCGTTGAGCGTGCTCGGCGCGAACGTCACCGTCTACGAACAGGCCGGGCAGATTCGCGAGGTCGGTGCCGGCATCGGGTTGCGCCCGAGCAGCATGGACCGATTCCGTCAGTGGGGGACCTTCGACGCGATCGCCGCGGTCAGCTCGCCGAGCGACTACTTTGAAATCCTCACCGCCACTGGAGAACCAATCGCCAAGGACACCTGGCCCGAGCACAACGGACTCACCAACACCTACCTGATCCATCGTGGCGACTTCATCGACGCGCTGATCGGCGTCCTGCCCGACGGCATGGTCGAACTCGGCCACAAGCTCGAGACGATCGTCGACAAGGGCGACCACGCCGAACTCGCCTTCGCCAACGGCGAAACCGCCACCGCCGACCTGGTGATCGGCGCCGACGGCATCAAATCGGTTGTCCGCACGCAGCTCTTCAGCGCCAAAGAGCCGCGATTCTCCGGTGAGCGGGCCTACCGCGCGGTCATCTCGACCGACGGTGCAGAGGGCATGGTCGTCGACGACAACCTGCGGATGTACATCGGCAAGGGCACCAAGCTCTACCTGCTGCCGCTGCGCCACCGCAACGGCGTGTCCTTCGACATCACCGCGTTGTGCCCGGATCCGACCTGGTCGCCGGTGGTATCCAAGGAGGAAATGGTCGACACCGTCGCCGGATTCGACGAACGTCTCGTGACCATCACCCGCAACCTCGACATGGACACGGTGAATATCCGCGCCGTGTACGACATCGATCCGGTGGACAATTGGCACTCGGATTGTGTTGCGCTGCTGGGTGATGCGGCCCATTCGATGCTTCACCATCAGGGCCAGGGCGCGAACTCCGCGATCCTCGATGCCGGCGAGCTCGCCGACGCGTTGCGCGACGCCGATTCCGTGCCCGCGGCGCTCGCGCAGTATCAGGCCGTGCGCAAGCCGATCACCGATGAGCTGCAACGGATCTCGCGTTCCGGATGGAGCGAGGACGAACTCAATGACGTGTTCCCCGGCCAGAAGCCGGCGCACACGGCACCGATAGAGGCCTGAGCGATGCCGCTGCACCCCGAGATCGCGAAGGTCCTGGCCTCACTCCCGGGACCCCCCGAGGGACCACTGAATCCGACGGCGATGCGTGCCGCTGAGGAGGCCGACGTGCCCCCGCTCGAGGAGCGGTTGGCGCTGTTCGACGTCGAGGACACCGTCGCACGCACGTCGACCGGCGACGTGCCGGTACGGATCCACACCCCGGCCGAGGCCGACTCGTACGGGCTGGTCGTCTATTTCCACGGCGGTGCGTTCTTCCTCGGCAGCCTCGACACTCATGATCACGTCGCGCGGTCGCTGGCGAAGGTGACCGGCTGCAAGGTCATCTCCGTGGGCTACCGCCGCGCACCCGAAGCGGCGTTCCCCGCCGGCCTACAGGACTGCTATGCGGTGGTGCGGTGGGCGGCCGAGAACCCCGAGCGCCTCGCCTGGGACGGCATCACGCTCGCGATCGCCGGCGACAGCTCCGGCGGCACGTTTGTCGCCGCAGTCGCCGCCATGGCACACGACGCGGGCTTCCGGGCCATCACACACCAGGTGATGTTCTATCCGTCCCTCGACCTCGATTCCGACGTCGACCGCTATGAGTCGTTGCGGGACAACGCCGAGGGCTACGGACTGGAGACGGCGGGGCTGAAGCCGTTCAACGCCTTCTACATCGACAGCGGCGCCGACCCGGCGGACCCGCTGGTCTCGCCGATCAAGCGGTCAGATCTGACCGGACTGCCGCCGGCACTGATCGTCACGGGCCAATACGACCCGCTACGCGACGAGGGCGAACTCTACGGCGAGAGGCTCAGGGCGGCCGGGGTCGACACCGCGGTCAGCCGCTACGACGGCGCCGGACACGGCTTCGTACAGCACTTCTCGTGGATTCCGGAATATCACCGGGTCTACGAGGAGACCGCCGCCTTCCTCGACCGAAAGGAGACACAGGCATGAGTTCCGAAGTGGCGGTGACCCCGCTTGTCTCGCCATGGGGCCGGTTCGGTCTCTACAGCTTCTTCATCGGCGCGCCGGAGCCGGCGATCGTCGACACCGGAATCGCGTCGTCGCCCGCCGAGGGGATGAAGCCGGCGCTGGCGGAACTCGGCCGTGACATCGCCGACGTTCGCTGGATCCTGTTGACCCACGGTCACATCGACCACATGGGTGGTGCGTACGCCCTGTGGGAGATGACCGGCCGCCGGGCGCAGGTGGTGATCGGGGCCGCCGACGCGCCATTCCTGCGTTCGCGGCGCGCTCACGTCGACGAATACCTCGGTGCCCGTGGCCGTTATCTCCACGACCCGGAAGGTGAGGCGAAGCAGATCGCCGTCACCGACACGGTGATCTCGGGCGAGATGGAGCCGACGATACTCGTCACCGGCGGAGAGACCCTCTCGCTCGGAGGTGACGTCACGGTGTCGGTGCGGTCGATCCCCGGCCACACCGCCGGATCCGTCGCCTACATCATCGACGGCCAGGACGACGTGTTCGTGGGAGACGCGGTACAGGTCCACGGCGCGGCCAACGGATTCCCCGGCTACGTGGATCCGGTGGCCTACCGAGCCAGCGCCCGGTATCTCCTCGACGAGGTGTGCCCGCGTCACCTGTATCTCGGGCATCCGTATCGCCGGATCGACGGCAGACCCTACGGTGTCGAACTCGATGCGACGGAAGCGCGCGAGGCACTCGAGCAGAGTCTGGAGGTCGAATCCCGCGTCGACGAGGCCGCCCAGCACTGTCTGTGCCACGGGCTGACCGAGACCGAGTCGGTCTACTCGCCGTTTGCCCCGGTGGCCGAGAAGCTCGACTACGAAGGCGATCCCACGCTCGAGCCGTCGCCGTTCTTCACCTCGATGCACGGGTATCGCGAGCAGTTCGAGCACGATTCCCGATGATCGGTTGCGGGGGTTTCGATGCGCTCGGCTCCTTCGTCGCCGGGCTTACTCAACCAGCGGAGGGGCGCTCGGCTCCTTCGTCGCCGGGCTTACTCGACCAGCGGAGGGGCGCTCGGCTCCATTGTCGCGGTGGAGGTAGCCACCTCTTCGCTGGTCGAGTAAGGGAGGAGCTTGCGACGACCGCATCGAGACCCCACCGCTCCTCTCGCTGGTCGAGTAAGCCACGAGCGAGCGCAGCGAGCCGGAGGCGCATCGAGACCCCACCAATCCTCAAGCCACAGAACAGGACCCACACCATGACCGACACCAGAACACTCGAGGGCGGCGGGGAGAAGATCACCGTCCGCAAGGATCTGCGCATCCCGATGCGCGACGGCGTCGCACTCGTGGCCGACGCGTACGCCGGCACCGACGACATCCCGCATCCCGCGCTCGTCGCACTCAGCCCCTACGGCAAAGAGCTCCAAGCCCTTTCCTTGACGATGCCACCCCAACGGCGACCCAGCCCGATGTGGGACGGGTGCATCGAGGCCGGCGACATCGCACGCGTGGTGTCCGAAGGCTACGTCCACGTCATCGGCGACCTCCGCGGCTCCGGCGGCTCCGAGGGCGATCACATCGGCAACTACAACGCCGGTGGGGTGTCGCTGGGCCAGGATGCCTACGACCTCATCGAGTGGGTCGCCGAACAGCCCTGGTGCGATGGCAATGTCGGCATGATCGGCATCTCCTACTTCGGTTCGATGCAGCTGCTCGCGGCCGCCGAACGCCCACCACACCTCAAGGCGATCTTCATCAGCGGCGGTCACTACGACTTCTACGAGACCACCTATCACGGCGGCATCATGTGGTTCATGCCGCGCGCCGCCCGTGAGGGACGCGGGGGAGATTCGGGTTGGGCGTTCACCGACCGGATCAAATCCCGGATGCTGGAGACCTACTCCGACGAAGAGATCGCCGATCGGGTGGCCAAACGCCTCGCCGACCCGGACGTCGCGGCATGGCCCAATCTGGTGCACACCTTGCATTACCCGACCCATCACGAGGCATGGTTCGACATCATCACGAATGAGGTCGACGGCCCGTGGTACGAGGAGCGCAACCCGATCACGTTGGCGCCCAACATCGATATCCCGGTATGGCTGCAGATCGACCAGGGCCGCGGCTGGACCATCGACGGCACCATCGAGGTCTTCAACGAGCTCAAAGGTCCCAAGAAGCTCGACATCGGTGCCTACCCGCCCATGCAGTCGCGCCCGTGGGTCGAAGAGTACGACAAGATGTTCCGTTGGTACGACTACTGGATCAAGGGCATCGACAACGGCGTGATGGACGAGGAGCCGGTCACCGTGTTCGTCGAGGGATCGAGGGAACTCGTCACCGGGGAGCAGTGGCCGCCCAAGCCGGTCGGCTACCGATCGCTGTATTTGCGCCCGCGGGGCAAGCTCTCGCCGGAACCCGAACCGATGAGCGCGGAATATGCTGCGCCGGAGGGCTTCTACCAGGCTCCGCTGACCGTCACCGACACCGTGGAGATGCTCAACTGGAGCACCGCGCCCTTCGAGGAGCCCACCGAGATCATCGGCACCGGCGCCGCACACCTGTTCGTCGAGATCGACCAGCCCGACACCAATCTCATCCTCCGCCTCTGGGATCAGGCACCGGGCGGCAACCGGCAGCTGATCACGACCGCTTACCTCAAGGCGTCGCATCGCGAGCTCGACGACCGGACCACCGAGGGCAACCCGTATCACCCACACACGCGGGCGGTGCCGGTGCAGCCCGGGGCCATCGAGGAATACGTGCTCCGCGTCTACCCGTTCGCCGCGACGTTCCTGCCCGGCCACCGCCTGGTGGTGGAGCTGTCCAACGACGAACCACTGGTGGACGAACACAATTCACTGCTGCCGCCCGATGCCTTCCACCTGCCGGTGGGACGGGCGGTGACCCACAAGGTCTATCGCGACGCCGCACACCCCTCGCGGCTGGTGCTGCCGTTCACGCGGTAGCCCGCCCGTCAGTGGGGGAGGACGGCCGACCAGCCACCGTCGATCATGAGGTTGGTGCCGGTGACATAACCCGATTCATCCGACGCCAGAAACACTGCGTAGTTGACCACGTCGTCGGGTGTGCCGACACGGCCGAGCGGGATGGCCTCTGCGATACGGCGCATCGGATGGTTGTCGTCGAGCAGCGTCGCCTCCGTTTGTGGGGTGCGGATCATGCCGGGACTGATGCAGTTGGCGCGGATTCCGTGCGCCGCGCCCTCGGCCGCCAACTGCTTGGTCATCGCGATCACCGCACCCTTGGTCGCCGTATGGGCGAGGCGGGTGTTGGTGACCGATCCGGTGACACCCGCGGTGGAGCCGACCAGGATGATCGACGCGGAATCGTTGGCGGCGAGGTGTTTCCACGCATGCTTGATCGGCAGGAACACCAGGTCGACCTCATGGGACATGACGAAATGCCAGTCGTCGTAGGTGATCTCGTCGACCGGCGCGAAGGTGGTCAGACCTGCGTTGGCATACAGGACGTCGATCCGCCCGGCATCCGTGGCGACGTCGGAAATCCATTGGCCGACAGCATCTTCGTCGGTGAGGTCGACTGGATCGGCACCGATCATGGTGCCACCGGCCGCGGCGACCAGTTCGACCGTCTCGGCGTTGCGAACGGGATCGATGTCGCAGCCGTAGACGGTTGCGCCCTCGCCGGCGAACCGAACTGCGGCCGTGCGTCCCTGCCCGCTCGCGGTCCCGGTGATGACGGCGACCTTGCCCGCCAAACGACCCGTCACCGCGGCACCCCCACGCCCGACAACGCCTCTGAGATCGACTTAACACCACCATGCGATGTCGCACCGCCGTCGACCGTGATCTCCGCCCCGGTGGTGTAGGTGGACGCGTCGCCGAGCAGGTATTCCACGGTCCCGGCGACCTCGTCGGGCGTACCCGCCCGGCCGAGAGCGGTTTCGGCGATCGACGCGTCCCGGAACACCGACGGCGCGGACGCCGTCATCGGCGTGTCGATGAATCCCGGATGAACGATGTTGACTCGAATTCCTCTGTCGCCCAATGCGAGCGCCGCCGTGTGGGTCAGTCCACGCAACGCCCATTTGCTGGTGGTGTAGGCGACGGGGTAGTGGGCGGTGAGCGCGGCGATCGAGCCGATGTTGACGATCGACCCGCCCGGCGGCATCAAGGGCGACAGCGCCTGAATCGCGAGGGTGGGTCCGATGACGTTGACCGCGTACGCCTCGGCCATGTCGTCGCCCGTCACCGTGTCGATCCGCGCACGCCGGGTGATCCCGGCGCAGTTCACCAACCCGTCGAGTCCGCCCTCGGAAAGCTCATCGGCGAGCGCCGCCCACTGGCCGGCGGCGGTCACGTCGAACGCGCGGACCCGATCGGCGCCGACACGATCGAGTCCGACGACCCGGGCGCCCGCGCCGACGAGCCGGTGCACGATGGCCGCACCGATACCGCCTCCGGCGCCGGTCACCACAACTCTCTTGCCGGTCACACCCGTCATCGACACACCTCCTCGGGAATCGTCACCAAGGGTGACCATCGAAGGAGCGGAAGCGGAACCGCCGAATCACCGATAGGCGACATAGGCGCGGGCTATACGCCCGGCGAACCTGATCCGAACCCGATCCCGGGTTACAGCGACCCGGCGGCCACCTCGCCGATCACCTCGCGCAGCCACGTGTGTCCGGGGTCCGCGGCGTGAACCGAATGCCACCAGAACGCGTCCCGCAGCGGTGCGACATCACCCGGACAGGGCATGACCCGGAGATCGGCGACACCCTGCACCCGCTCGGCCAATGAGCGTTGTAGTAGCGCCACCCGCCGGGTTCCACTGACGATGAACGGCACCGCCAGGAACGACTCGACGACGACCTCGATCTGCGGCTCGACACCGAGCGTCTGCAGCTGACGCAGCGCCGGGGTGAACGCCGTCGGGCCGTGAAAGGTCACCACCCAGGGGGAGCGTTGAAGGTCGGCGAGAGTGATCTCGTCGCCGATGTCGGGATTGTCGGCGGAGCAGACGCATACCCAGTCATCGGTCGGAAAATCGATGGGCGACGCCCCGGAGATGAAGCCGTACGGGATCACGACGCCGTCGACGGCCCGCAGGGTGTCCTCGGCGTGATCGACGAGATACGGCGTGTTCTGCTCGAGACGCAGCTGCACCCCCGGAGCTCGGTCATGCAGCGCTCGCGCGAGCGGCTCGCCGACCCGCAGCGCGCCGTAGTCGCTCACGACGATGGTGAAGATGCGGTCGGCCGTCGCGGGATCAAACGTCGGCGCCGCATCGAACACCCGCCGCACGGTCTCGATCGCGGTGGCGGTGAGCGTCCGCAGATTGGCCGCCAGCGGCGTCAGCTCGTAGCGATTGCCGTTGCGCCGCAGCAACGGATCATTGAAATGCCGTCGCAGGCGAGCCAGCGCCGCGCTGGCGCTCGGCTGCGCCACGCCCAGACGCTCGGCTGCCCTCGACACGTTGCGTTCGTCCAGCAGGGCATCGAGCGCGACCAGCAGGTTGAGGTCGAGGTTGCGCAACTGTCGCGCGGTCGTCGAGGAAGCCACATTATCGATCGTAGCTATACCGACTATCCACAACCAGCGCTTCCCAAATAGTGATGGCGGCCGCATTGTGGTTGGGACCACAGCTTAGGAGTCACCACGATGCCATCACTGAACGCACTCGTCATCGGCGCGGGAGTCGCCGGCACCGCGACCGCGATTCTGCTCGCCGAGCAGGGAGCCGAGGTCGACCTCGTCGACATCAAGCCCGATGTCTCGGCACTGGGATCCGGGATCACCCTGCAGGGCAATGCCCTGCGTGTCCTGCGCGAACTCGGCGTCTGGGACGAGGTCGCACAGCACGGATACTCGTTCGACACCTTGGGGATTCGCACCCCCGACGGGGCACTGGTCGCCGAACTGCCCGATGCCCGCACCGGCGGCGACGACCTTCCCGCGACCATGGGCATGTACCGGCCCACGCTGGCCCGGATCCTGGTCGACCGGGCGGCCGATGCCGGCGTCAAAGCACGCTTCGGCACCACTGTCACCGCTCTCACCCAGGACACCGACGGCGTGACCGCCACATTTGCCGACGAGACCACCGGCCGTTACGACCTCGTCGTCGGTGCCGACGGGCTGCGCTCGTGGACGCGACGAGAGATCGGCATCCACGTCGAACCGCAGCCGACGGGTATGGGCATCTGGCGAGTGTTCGCACCTCGCCCGGTGTCGGTGACCCGCACCGACCTGACCTACGGTGGCGTCTGCTACATCGCGGGCTACTGCCCGACCGGCGAGGACACCCTCTATGCCTACCTCGTCGAGGACTCGCAGGACCGTGGCGGACTGACCCCGGAGGAGGCGCTCGAGACGATGCGGACCCTGGCCGCGGAGTACCACGGCCCGTGGGATGAGATCCGCGCCGGCCTCACCGACGCGTCGCGCATCAACTACACGCGCTTCGAAACCCATGTCATCGACGGTCCGTGGCATCGTGGCCGGGTCGTCCTCATCGGCGATGCCGCCCACAGCTGCCCGCCCACGCTGGCCCAGGGCGCCGCACAGGCACTCGAGGATGCGTCGGTCCTCGCCGATGTCCTGCGCCGCCACACCACCATCGACGACGCCATGTGGACCGAGTTCGCCGAACGACGGTTCGCACGGGCCAAGGCAGTGGTCGACGCGTCGGTTCAGCTCGGTCGCTGGATGCTCGACCACGAACAGGGCGACGTGCCCGGCCTGATGGGCCGGATCGCGACCATGCTCACCACTCCCGCCTGATCACCCTTCCACCACAACCATTTTGGAGCCACCGATGACCACCGACACCGTTCATGACGCCGCGGCCGACCAGCAGTCCGACTACGCATTCACCCATCTGCGCCACGTCGCGATCGCGGTGCCCGATTACCAGAAGCAGATCGACTTCTACACCAGCAACTGGGGACTCACCGACGTCGGTTCCGACGGCGACGTGACCTATCTCGCCGCCGAGGGTTCACCGGAGAAGTACGTGGTGCGCGTCCGCCGGTCGACCGACAAACGACTCGACCTGATCTCCTTCGGCGCCGCCGACCGCCAGGCCGTCGACGATCTCGCTCTCCGCCTGGGCCGCTCCGGGGTGACCCTGATCGACGAACCCGGGACTCGGCAGACACCCGGCGCCGGGTACGGCTTCCGGTTCTTCGACGGCGAGGGACGCACGTTCGAGGTCTCTGCCGACGTCGACGTGCGCGAACATCGCAAGATCGAAGAGGGCGAGTCGATTCCGGTCAAGTTGTCCCACGTCGTCATCAACAGCCCCGAGCCGGAGAAGACCGTGGCGTTCTACGAGCGCCACTTCGGGTTCCGCGTGTCCGACATTCTCATGCACCCGAGGATGGGTCGGATGATGTGGTTCATGCGCACCAACACCGCACATCATTCGCTGGCGATCGCGCGGGGGCCGCACACCGCGCTGCATCACGCGTCGTTCGAGTTGCGCGGGTTGGACGAATACATGCGTGGCACCGGGCGCCTGCTGCGGGTGGGTGCCGAAAAGATCTGGGGCCCGGGCCGACACATGGCCGGCAACAACACCTTCTCGTACTTCCTGGACCCGAACGGCAACACCATGGAGTACACCACCGAGCTCGAAGTGCTCGACGAGGACACGTGGCATCCGCACCTGTACGACTTCTCCAACCCGGACGTCACCGACCAGTGGGGCACGGCCAACGCGATGAACGAGTTCGTGGCATCGCGGTCGTTCAACGATCCGGACAAGGGCCTGTTCGTGGCCCCGCCGGTCTGATCTCGATGCCGGAATCCATCTGCCACCCAGAAAGGTTCGCCCGATGAAGTTCGCCACCATCATGGCCGACGGTCAGCCGCGAGCCGCGGTGATCACCGAGCGCGGCGCGCATCTCCTCGAACCCGATCGCACCATGCTCGATGTCATCTCGACCGGGCTCGAGGCGGCGCTTGTCGAAGGGGGTCGGGCCGTCGAGTCCGGCAAGACCCGATCGCTCGACGACGTCGAGGTGATCGCGCCGCTGCAACCGCCCACGATCCGCGACTTCGTCACCTTCGCCGAGCATGTCGAAGGTGTCCGGGCGTCCATCCAGCAACAGTCCGGTGTGCCCGAAGCATGGTGCGACGCACCGCATTTCTACTTCACCAATCCGCACACCATCACCGGCCCCGACACCGTGGTCCGGGCTCCCGGTGGCTCGGAGAAGCTCGACTTCGAGCTCGAGGTCGCCGTCGTGGTCGGCGGAACGGGCACGGATGTTCCCGTCGCTGACGCCGGTGACCTCATCTTCGGCTACACCATTCTCAACGACTGGTCGGCGCGTGACCTCCAGGGCCGCGAGATGCAGATCGGGCTCGGCCCGGCGAAGGGAAAGGACTTCAACAATTCGCTCGGTCCGGTCATCGTGACCGCCGACGAGTTCGCCGACCGTGTCGACCCCGACGGCTTCCTCGACCTGACCTGCACGGTCCGCGTCAACGGGGAGGAGATCGGGCACGACGTCACCACCAACATGGGCTGGTCCTTCGCCGCCATGATCGCCTTCGCATCCCGCAACAGCGTCGTCAAGCCGGGCGACGTCCTCGGCTCCGGGACGGCCGGCAACGGCGGCTGCCTCGCCGAATTATGGGGCCGCCGAGGCACTCTCGATCCGGCTCCGCTGACCGAAGGCGATGTCGTGGAGCTGACGGTCGAGGGCATCGGAACCCTGCGCAACACGATCGGCGCACCCTGGCCGGCTCCGGAACCGATGCCCGCGCCGCGCATGACCGATCAGCAACGCCGCCGCGACGAGCACCGCTCCCGCGACCTGGCGTCCAGCACCCCCGGGAGCAGCCATGAGCACTGACACCAGCGCTTCGTCGCCGACCGCCCTCGATCGCACCGACCCCGAAGGAGCCATCGCCGCTGCCGTCGCACGCTGCTCCAACTGGGGCCGATGGGGCGACGACGACGTCCACGGCACGCTCAATCACCTGACCCCCGGTGATCGCATCCGCGCGGCCGGTCTCGTGCGCACCGGCGAAACCCTCAGCCTGTCACTGCCGTTCGACATGGACGGACCGCAGAAGGGCTGGCGGCGACGCACCAATCCGGTGCACACCATGCTCGACACCGGCGTCGACGCCGAAGCCGGGATCCAGGGGTTCCCGCACGGACTCGGCGGCGCCGACGACGTGATCGCGATGCCACTGCAGTGCTCGACGCAGTGGGACGGTCTGGGGCACATCTTCGATCACGGGCGGGCCTGGAACGGTCGACGCTCCGGACAGGTCGTCACCGCGGCGGGGGACCAGGTGACCGGCATCGAGACCGCCGCCGACCGGATGGTGGGGCGCGGTGTGCTGCTCGACGTGGGCCGGGTGATCGGCGACCACGGCGAACTGCCCGACGGCTTCGCGATCACGGCCGACCACCTGGACCAGACGATCTCCGAGCAGGGTGTGTCGTCGGCCGTCGGACGCGCCGACTTCGTGTGCGTGCGGACCGGACAACTCACCCGTGCACTGCGCGACGGGTGGGGCGACTACGCCGGCGGGCCCGCGCCGGGCCTGTCGTTCACCACGGCCGACTGGCTCCACGACCGGGAGATCGCCGGAATCGCCACCGACACCTGGGGATTCGAGGTACGGCCGAACGAGTTCGACGTCGCCTTCCAGCCACTGCATCAGGTGGCGATCCCGCACATCGGGCTCTACATCGGCGAGATGTGGCACCTCGACGCGCTCGCCTCCGCCTGCGCTGCCGACGGTCGATACGAGTTCATGCTCGTCGCACCGCCGCTACCCATCACGGGCGCCGTCGGATCCCCGATCAATCCGATCGCGATCCGCTGAGCATCCGCTCGCAGCCACCTTCCGCCCCTTCCGCTCCCCGAGGCGCGAGCCATGAAGCGTGAGAAACCGACCAATTCCATTCTGGAGGAACCATGTTCGAATATTTCCAAGGCAACAAATACGTATGGAACTTCGCGATCGCCGGCGCGCTGAACAGCGGCGGCCGTATCGACGAGATCGACCGCGCCTGCCGCCCGCTGCGCGACGTCGCCTCCACCAACGAGGACGTCGGCACCGAGGATTTCCTGCGCACCTGGACCGCGCTCGTCGACCAACTCGAGGAGCAGGCCGAGGAGAACGTGACCAAGGGACACCTGCGGACGGCAGGCCAGACCTATGCCCGTGCCGCCAACTACCTGATCACCGCCGAACGTATGCAGAAGGCGGGCACGCCCGAACGCGACGCGACCTATGACCGCTGCCTGAAGCTGATGGAACGCTCCTTCGAGCTGGCCGATCCGCTGACCCGGCGCGTCGAGGTCCCGTTCCGCGACACCACTCTTCCGGCCTACTTCACCAAGCCGATCACCACCGACGGCGCTCCGGTGCCGGCGATGATCCAGTGGAACGGCCTCGACAGCACCAAAGAGCACATGTACGTGTCCGAGCACAGCCGTGAGCTGGCCGCACGCGGCATCGCCACCCTCATGGTCGACACACCCGGATCCGGCGAGGCGTTGCGCAAACAGGGGCTGACCGCGCAGATCAACACGGAGGAATGGGCGGCCGCCTGCGTCGACTTCCTGGAGAACGACCCGGCCATCGACTCGAGCCGCGTCGGCATCGTCGGCTGGTCACTCGGCGGCTACTACGCACCCCGCGCCGCGGCCTTCGAAAAGCGGCTCGCACTGTGCGTGGCGTGGGGCGCCAACCACGACTGGGGCAAGGTTCAGCGTCGTCGCGTCGAACGTGAGGGCGAGCGCCCCGTGCCGCATTACTGGGAGCACGTCCTGTGGGTCTGGGGCGAGACCGATCTCGACACCTTCCTCGACATGGCCGACAACGTGAACCTCGACGGTGTCGTCGAGCAGATCACCGTGCCGTTCCTCGTCGCCCACGGGGCCGGCGACCGGCAGATCCCGGTGGAACTCGCGCAGCGCTCCTACGACCAGGCGGTCAACAGTCCCAAGCGGGAACTGCGGGTGTTCACCGCCGACGAAGGGGCGACCGAGCACATCGGTCTCGACAACTTCGGCTACGTCAGCAGCTTCGTCGCCGACTGGGTTGCCGACACCTTCGCCGAGCTGGCCGCCGCTCCCGAGCCGACGCCCGAGGCCGTCGCCGCTCGCTGACCCGCCCTGAGCGTCCCACCCGCTCCCTGAGCGTCCCACCCGCACCCTGAGCTTGTCGAAGGGGAAACGCCCGGGTTCCTCCCAACTTCCCACTTTGCAGCGTGGGAATCGGGTAGGAACCCGGGCGTTCCCTTCGACAAGCTCAGGGAGCGACGGGATCGCTCAGGCGCGCGACGGGCGCCGCGCGGCTGAGCGACAGGCCGGCTCAGGCGCGCGCGGACTCCAGCGCCTCGTTGAACGTCTTGCTCGGGCGCATCACGTCGGCGGTCTTCTCCGGGTCCGGGAAGTAGTAGCCACCCAGGTCGACCTCGGTGCCCTGAGCCGCGTTGAGCTCCTCGACGATGGTGTCCTCGTTGGCGGCGAGCGTCTCGGCCAGCGGCTTGAAACGCTCGGCGAGCTCGGGATCCTCGGTCTGCTCGGACAGCTCCTGCGCCCAGTACAGGGCCAGATAGAACTGGCTGCCGCGGTTGTCGAGCTCACCGGTGCTGCGCGACGGACCCTTGTCGTTCTCCAACAGCTTGCCCGTGGCCGCGTCGAGTGCCTTGGCCAGGATCGTGGCGCGCTTGTCGTCGAACTTCTTGCCGAGCTCCTCGAGGCTCACCGCGAGCGCCAGGAACTCGCCGAGCGAGTCCCAACGGAGGTGGTTCTCCTCGACGAGCTGCTTGACGTGCTTGGGTGCCGAGCCGCCCGCGCCGGTCTCGTAGAGCCCGCCACCGGCCATCAGCGGCACGATCGACAGCATCTTCGCGCTGGTGCCCAGTTCCAGGATCGGGAACAGGTCGGTGAGGTAGTCGCGCAGGATGTTGCCGGTCGCGGAGATGGTGTCCATGCCGCGGATCAGCCGTTCCATGGTGTACCGGATGGCACGCACCTGCGACATGATCTGGATGTCGAGGCCCTCGGTGTCGTGATCGGGCAGGTACTTGTGCACCTTGGCGATCAGCTCGTTCTCGTGCGGACGGTAGGGGTCGAGCCAGAACACCACGGGCATCCCGGAGTCCCGCGCGCGGGTCACGGCGAGCTTGACCCAGTCCTGGATCGGGGCGTCCTTGACGATGCACAGACGCCAGATGTCGCCCTCGTCCACCTCCTGGGTGAGTAGCACCTCGCCGGTCTTGAGGTCGGTGATGTTGGCGGTGCCGGCCTGCGCGATCTCGAAGGTCTTGTCGTGCGAGCCGTACTCCTCTGCCTTCTGTGCCATCAGACCGACGTTGGGCACGGTGCCCATGGTCGTCGGATCGAACGCACCGTTGGTCTTACAGAAGTTGATCATCTCCTGATAGATGCGGGCGAACGTCGACTCCGGGTTCACCGCCTTGGTGTCCTTCAGGCGGCCGTCCGCGCCGTACATCTTGCCGCCGGCACGGATCATCGCCGGCATCGACGCGTCGACGATGACGTCGCTGGGGGAGTGGAAGTTCGAGATGCCGCGCGCCGAGTCGACCATCGCGAGCTCGGGTCGGTGCTCGTGGCATTTGTGCAGGTCGTCGACGATCTCTTCGCGCTGGGCGCTCGGCAGCGACTCGATCTTGCTGTACAGATCCGACAGCCCGTTGTTGACGTTCACGCCGAGTTCGTCGAACAGTGCGCCGTGCTTGGCGAAGGCATCCTTGTAGAAGACCTTGACCGCGTGACCGAAGACGATCGGGTGCGAGACCCGCATCATGGTGGCCTTCACGTGCAGCGAGAACATGACGCCGGTCTCGTAGGCGTCCTCGATCTGCTTCTCGTAGAAGTCTACGAGCGCCTTCTTGCTCATGAACATGCTGTCGATGACGTCGCCGTCGGTCAGCTTCACCTTCGGCTTGAGGACGACGGTCTCGCCGCCGTCGCGGGGGATCAGCTCCATCTTGATCTCGCGGTCACCCTCGACGGTCATCGACTTCTCGCCGTGGTAGAAATCGCCACCGGTCATATGTGCCACGTGGGTGCGCGAGGCCATCGACCATTTGCCCATGCTGTGCGGATGCTTCTTCGCGTATTCCTTCACCGCCTTGGGCGCACGGCGGTCCGAGTTTCCTTCGCGCAGAACAGGATTGACCGCACTACCGAGACACTTGGTGTAGCGCTCGCGGATTTCGCGCTCTTCGTCGGTCTTGGGGTTGCCGGGGAAGTCCGGGATGGCGTAGCCCTTGCCCTGGAGTTCCTTGATGGTCGCCTGCAGCTGCGGCACCGACGCACTGATGTTCGGGAGCTTGATGATGTTGGTGTCGGGCAGTTGCGTGAGACGGCCCAGTTCGCCGAGATTGTCGGGAACCTTCTGCTCGTCGGTCAGGTAGTCCGGGAATTCGGCGAGGACGCGCGCGGCAACCGAGATGTCGCTGGTCTCGACGTTGATGTCGGCCGCATCGGCGAACGTTCGTATCACCGGAAGGAAGGCGTACGTCGCCAGCATCGGCGCCTCGTCGGTCAGCGTGTAAATGATGGTCGGCTTTTCCGCGGTCATGTTCCTCTTTTGCCTCCATGGTCGGGCACGTGACTTGTGGTCCGTGCTGTTCGCCCTACCAGTATCGCGGTTGATGTCACCGAGCGCGCACAGATGGGGTCTGTGATGTGTGGATCACGTCACGTCCGGCCAGAATCGGATTGTCGAAGAAATGTCGTGACCGATGTCGAGAATGGGGTGTCGGCACCGTCCCAGGGGTAGATGCGGCCGAACGAGCCGCACGACGACAAAGGAGATCGCCATGAAGTATCTGCTGCTCAAGCACTACCGCGGTGGCCCGACACCGGTCATCGACATGCAACCGATGGATCGGTGGACACCCGACGAGATCGACGCCCACATCCAGTACATGCGCGACTTCGCGGCGAAACTGGAGCAGTCGGGCGAATTCGTCGACGCCCAGGCACTGGCCCCGGAGGGCACCTTCGTGCGCTACGACGGTGAGGGCCGGCCCCCGGTGACCGACGGTCCGTTCGCCGAGACCAAGGACCTGATCGCCGGCTGGATGGTCATCGACGTGGACACCCATGACCGCGCGCTGGAACTTGCCGGCGAGCTCTCGGCCGCACCCGGACCGGGCGGGAAGCCCATCCACGAGTGGCTCGAGCTCCGGCCGTTCATGTCGGAGCATCCCCGCGAGAGCGAGTGAACGACGCACTGCTGCGCGAGTTGGTGCCGTCGGTGATCGGTGTCCTGGTCCACCGCGGCGCCGACTTCGCGTCGGCGGAGGACGCCGTCCAGGAGGCCCTGATCCGGGCGTTGCAGACCTGGCCCGACGACGCGCCGAACGATCCGAAGGCCTGGCTGGTCACCGTGGCGTGGCATCGATTCATCGACATCACGCGGGCTAGCTCGGCCCGTCGCGGGCGTGAGCTCGCCGCCGACACCGAGCCTCCGCCCGGACCGGCCCCCGCGGTCGACGACACGCTGCAGCTGTACTTTCTGTGCGCACATCCGGTGCTGTCGTCGAGCTCGGCGGCGGCGTTGACGCTGCGCGCGGTGGGCGGTCTGACGACCCGGCAGATCGCATCGGCGTATCTCGTGCCCGAGGCGACGATGGCACAGCGGATCAGTCGCGCCAAGCGCAAGCTCGCCGGGCTCCCGCTCGACCGGCCGGGCGATCTGGCGACGGTGCTGCGAGTCCTGTATCTCGTCTTCAACGAGGGCTACACCGGGGATGTCGACCTCGCTGCGGAGGCCATCCGGCTGGGCCGCCAGCTCGCGGCGGTCACCGACGAGCCCGAGGTCGCCGGCCTGCTGGCATTGATGCTGCTGCACCATGCGCGACGGGCATCCCGGACCGGCCCGGGTGGACGGCTGGTACCGCTGGCCGAGCAGGAACGAGGCCGGTGGGACACCGCGATGATCGCCGAGGGAATCGAGATCCTGCAGGCCGCGCTGGCCCGCGATCGGCTCGGCGAATATCAGGCGCAGGCGGCGATCGCCGCCCTGCACGCCGACGCACCCACCACCGCGGAGACCGACTGGCTGCAGATCGTGGAGTGGTATGACGAACTCCTCGCCCTCACCGACAGTCCGGTCGTCCGTCTCAACCGGGCCGTGGCCGTCGGTGAGGCCGATGGCCCGGCGGCCGGTCTGGCGGCGCTCGCCGACGTGGATCCGGATGTGCCACGGCATGCCGCCGTCGCCGCATACCTGCACGAGCGCGCCGGCGACAGCGAACGTGCGGCCACTCTGTACGCGGACGCGGCACGTGCGGCGACCACCGTGCCCGAGCGTGATCACCTCACCCGTGAGGCCGCGCGGGTGCGGCAGTCGTTGACATAGCGTCGTGACCCGAGCGTGATCACCCGACCCGTGAGGCCGCGCGGGTGCGGCAATCATTGACATGGCGTCGTGATTCGGTGGTCCCGACCGGGTTCCTCGCCTAACCGCCCACCCAGCGCGTTCACGCGTCAATAACTGTCGCGTGATCGCGCTGTGAGCGCGCGTAGGCGGACCACTCCCTCGGCCGACGTCGAACGCCGCGGATTTCCGTGCGTCCGACGGTCGACCTCAGCCCGCGGCAACCACGCGGGCGATCGACTCGGCGACCATGACCGGCTTGTCAGAACCCTCACGTTCGAGCACCTGCTGCGTGGGGCCGCGCGGGTGCGGCAATCCTTGACATGGCGTCGTGATTCGGTGGTCCCGACCGGGTGCCTCGCCTAACCGCGCACTCAGCGCGCGTAGGCGGATCACTCCCTCGGCCGACGTCGAACGTCGCGGATTTCCGTGCGTCCGACGGTCGACCTCAGCCCGCGGCGACCACGCGGGCGATCGATTCGGCGACCATGACCGGCTTGTCGGAACCCTCACGTTCGAGCACCTGCTGCGTCGTGATCTGGATGGCGCCCGGCAACTCGTCGGCGGCGAGCACCGTCACCCGCATCCGGACGCGCGAACCGACCGGCACGGGTGCCGGGAACCGAACCTTGTTGTAGCCGTAATTGAGTCCGTGCGCGAAGCCGTCGAATGCCAGCAGCTGCCCCGACAGGTGGGGGCCGAGCGAGAGGCTCAACAACCCGTGCGCGATCGTGCCGCCGAAGGGACTTGCGGCCGCCTTCGCGGTGTCGATGTGAATCCATTGGTGGTCGTCGGTGGCGTCAGCGAAGGTGTTCACCCGCTCTTGGCCGACCTCATACCAGTCCGTGGGGCCCAACTCCGTGCCGACCAATTCCGCAAGGTCGGCGGCGGATGTCGGACGAACGGGGAGGGTGGTCGTATCCATGCATTCTCCTCGGGTCGTAACTCTGGCGAGCCACACTATTGAAGTTGACGGCAAGTTCAACTATACATTGCTGAGACCTGGATCACGGTGGTCCGGCAGGACCACGGTGCGTACGGCACCGCCGTGACTCCGAAAGTGCCCGGCAACAAGAGAATTGGAGTGATCGACCAGATGAAGGCTTGGCGTGTACACGAACTCGGAGAAGCGCGCGACGTCCTGCGTCTCGAGGAGGTCCCTGATCCGACGGCAGGCGATGGGCAGGTCCTGGTCAGGGTCCTGGCCGCGCCCGCCAATTTCCCGGACGTGCTGCTGTGCCGGGGCGAGTATCAGATCAAACCGCCGTTGCCGTTCACCCCCGGAGTCGAGTTGTGCGGGGACGTCGTGGCGATCGGCAGCGGGGTGACCCGCGCGAACGTCGGCGATCGGGTGGTCGGCACGCCGGTGCTTCCCGGTGGCTCATTCGCCGAGTACGCGGTGATGGACCAGGCCAACGTCTTTCCGGCCCCGGCGGCCCTCGACGACGCCGAGGCCG
Organism: Gordonia sp. NPDC003424; assembly: GCF_053588655.1. Classification (NCBI taxonomy): domain Bacteria; kingdom Bacillati; phylum Actinomycetota; class Actinomycetes; order Mycobacteriales; family Gordoniaceae; genus Gordonia; species Gordonia sp. NPDC003424. The sequence goes on along the minus strand of NZ_JBSFQJ010000014.1, from coordinate 74,152 downwards.
CGGCCCTGACCATCGGTTATCAGACGGCGTGGTTCGCCCTGCACCGCCGCACGTCCATCGCGCCGGGTGACTTCCTGCTCGTGCACGCCGCGGCCGGAGGTGTGGGCAGTGCCGCGGTGCAACTGGGCAAGTCGGCCGGCGCCACCGTGATCGGCGTGGTCGGCGGGCCGGAGAAGGCGAGGTATGCGGCGGAACTCGGCGCCGACGTCGTCGTCGATCGGCGAAGCGAGGATTTCGTCGCGACGGTGAAGGAGGTGACGGGCGGACACGGCGCCGACATCGTCTTCGACCCCGTCGGGGGCGACGCCTACGCCGGGTCCACCAAATGTATTGCCTTCGAGGGACGAATCGTCGTGATCGGCTTCGCCGGCGGCACGATTCCGCAGCCGGCCCTCAACCACGCCCTGATCAAGAACTACTCGATCGTCGGCCTGCATTGGGGCCTCTATCAGAAGAAGAACCCTGCAGTCGTCGACGAGTGCCACGCCGAGTTGACCCGGATGGCCGATGCCGGATTGCTCAAGCTGCTGATCGGGGAGCGCCTCAGGTTCGCCGACGTCGCCGACGGACTCGGCCGGCTCGGCGATGGCACCACGGTCGGACGTCTGGTGTTCACGCCGTGAGCGGGTCGCTGTTCGACGTGACCGGAAAGTGCGTGGTGGTCACGGGCGGCACCCGGGGCGTCGGGATGATGATCGCGCGCGGCTTCCTGCAGGCCGGTGCGCGGGTGATCATCTCCTCCCGCAAGGCCGAGGCCTGTCGGGCCGCCCACGCCGAACTTTCGGAGTTCGGCGAGGTCTCCGCGTTCGCAACGGATCTGGCGACTCCCGAGGGTATCGCCGCGCTGGCCGGTCACGTGGCCGAGACGTTCGACCGCGTCGACGTCCTGGTGAACAACGCCGGCGCCACCTGGGGTGCACCGGTCGACGAGTTCCCGCGCTCGGGGTTCGACAAGATCCTGAATCTCAACGTGACCTCGGTGTTCGAGATGACCCAGGCGCTGCTTCCCCGATTGCGGGCCGCTGCCGAGGCGGCCGGACCGGCGCGGGTGATCAACATCGGTTCCATCGACGGCCTGGTGGTGTCACACACCGAGAACTTCTCCTACGGCGCCTCGAAAGCCGCGGTCCACATGCTCACCCGCAAGCTCGCCGGCACCCTGGCGGCAGAGAACATCACGGTCAATGCCATTGCGCCAGGACCGTTTCCGTCGAAGATGACCGCGTTCCTGCTCGACGACCCCGACCTGCGAGCGCAGGTCGAGGGCGGTGTGCCGCTCGGACGGGTGGGCAGCTTCGAGGACATCGCCGGGACCGCGATCTTCTTGTCCTCACGCGCCGGCGCCTACCTGACGGGCGCGATCCTGCCCGTGGACGGAGGCATCAGCGGCACCCGATGACCACCCGACTCCCGCACTGGGCACGTCCGTCACCCGAGAGCACCCACGCCCGACACCAGCCACTACACATGCGCGGGTCGGTGGAGTCCACGCACTGCCCGCGAGGACGCCGCAGAGCACGGGACGATGATTCGGGGGAACCGGCAGAGTTGACGTCGCCGGCGTAACACCCTGACCCGTCGTGGCGACTCCTGACCACCGCCGACCTACACGATCGGCGGGATCACCGCTTCGATGAGGTGGGGGCCCGGCTCCGCGTACGCCGCGCGCAGGGCCTCGGCCAACCCGTCGGCGGTGGTCACCCGACTGGCCGGCACACCCATGCCGGTCGCCAGCGCGACGAAGTCCAGATCCGGGTCGGTCAGGGAGAGCATCGGGCCCGACCGCTCCTGCGCGGCGCCCGCGCCGGTACGCATGAGTTCCAGCCGCAGGATCGCGTAGGCCGAGTTGTTGAGCACAACCGTTGTGACGTCGAGGTTTTCGCGCATCTGGGTCCAGAGCGACTGAATGGTGTACATGGCGCTGCCGTCGGCCTCGAGACAGAGCACCGGCCGGTCCGGTGCGGCGATGGCCGCTCCCACGGCGGTCGGGAGTCCCTGTCCGATGGCACCGCCGGTCAGCGTCAGGCGGCTGTGGCGGGGTGCGGTGGCCAGTGCCTTCGGTAGCGCGAATCCGGAGGTGTTGGCTTCGTCGGCGATGATCGCGTTCGCCGGTAGGGTTGCGGCGACCGCGGCGGCGAAGTTGTTGACGTCCAACGGTTCTGACGGGATCGGTAGCGCTTCCCGCGGCTGCGAGAGCGTCGCGTCCACGTCGGCGGCCACGCGTGCGGCAAGCTGCTCGAGAGCGCCGACGACATCGTCGCCGGGTCCGGCCAGCGGCAGGACGGTGCAGTCGTCGGGTACCAGGTCGCTGGCCTTGTCCGGATAGGCGAAGAACGACACCGGCGACTTCGCGCCCGCGAGGATGAGGGTCTGGCTGCCGGCGAGTTGTTGTTGCGCGGCCTCGGCCAAGTAGGCGAGGCCGTCGATCGCGGGGAGACCCGCGCCGGCCTCCAGGCGCGCCGGGAAGGTCTCGATGAGCAGGCGCACACCGGTGGCGTTGGCGATGCGACTGGCCGCCACCAGCCCCCGCTCACCGAGGGCGGGACCGCCGAGGAACAGCAACGTCGCCGCTCCGGCATGCGCGGCGGCGGCGGCCGCGTCGACGACGTCGGCCGCCACCGGGGCCGGTCCACGAACCGGCTTCCGGGATGCGAGCACGCCGCCCTCGTCCCACGACACATCGGCCGGCAGGACCAGCGTGGCGATCTGCCCACCGTCGAATTCGGTTGCCGCCAGGGCACGCATCGCGTCGGCGGCGACCTCCCGCGAGGTGCCGCTGGTGTGCACCCAGCCGGAAACGCTGCGGGCCACCGCCTCGATGTCGGATTGCAGCGGCGCGTCGTAGCGGACGTGCCCGGTGGCGTGCGCGCCGACGATGCACAGCATCGGGGTGTGTGCTCGGCGGGCGTTGTGCAGGTTGGCCAGTCCATTGCCCAGCCCCGGTCCCAGGTGCAGCAGCACCGCCGCCGGCTTACCCGAGATTCGGGCATAGCCGTCGGCGGCGCCGGTGACCACACCCTCGAACAGGCCGAGGACTCCGCGCATCGTCGGCACCGCGTCCAACGCATGGACGAAATGCATTTCCGAGGTGCCCGGGTTCATGAAGCAGACATCGACACCGGCCGAGACCAGACTCTCGATCAGCGATTGCGCGCCATTCACGTTTGCCGCCTTCCAGATCCGGTTGCACGGTCTCACGACGACCGTACTGCGCGCCGCGACCCGGAGGATAGGAAAAGACAGTTGACAACCGTGTCACCTCGTATGCGAAACCGTGACCCAGACCACTCGTCGACCTCTAGTGTGGGGGCGAGGGAGACCCTTGAGGGGCATTCACGCGCGTGACGGAAGGACCGCAGACCAGATGACCACTGCCGCCGAACAGAGCAACGAGCTGACGACCGAGCCGATGCGATCGCGCCGCAACCATTGGAACAACCAGATACGTCGGCATGCGTTCATGACACCGGACGCCACCGCGCTGAAGTACCTCGGTCAGGTGACGACGTGGCGGGATCTCGATGAGCGGTCACGGGCGTTCGCCGCCGCGTTGTCGCGCCGCGGGGTCACGTTCGGTGATCGCGTCATGATGGCATTGCTCAACCGGACCGAGTACGTGGAGGCGGTGCTCGGCGCCAATCTGATCGGCGCCATCGCGGTGCCGGTCAACATCCGCCTCAGTCCGGCCGAACTCGCGTTCCTCGTCACCGACAGCGGCGCAAAGGTCTTCGTCACCGAGACGCTGCTCGCGCCGCTCGGGGATGCCGTCAGCGCGGCGACGGGCGCGATCGACACCCTGATCATCGTCGGCGGCAGCGACAACGACACCCATCTCGATTACGAGGAACTCCTCGCCGAGGACTCCTCCGACCTGCCGGAGATCGACGTCCCCGAGGACACCGTCGCGCTGATCATGTACACCTCGGGCACCACCGGAAAACCCAAGGGCGCCATGCTGACCCACACCAACATCCAGGCGCAGGCGGTCACGACGATCAGTGTGACGCAGGGCCACTCCGACGACGACGTCGCCTCGGTGGTCCCGCCCATCTTCCACATCGCCGGGATAGGAGGGTTCGCCCCGGTGTTCTACCGGGGCACCGCGGCGGTGATTCATCCGCTCGGCGCCTTCGATCCCGAGGACATGCTCGACACCCTCGAACGTGAGGGCACGACGTCGGTGTTCATGGTGCCCGCCCAATGGCAGGCGGTGTGCGCGGCGCAAAAGGCCAAGCCCCGCAACCTGAAACTCCGCACCATCAGCTGGGGTGCCGCGCCGGCGTCGGACACCGTCCTGAACGCCATGAACGAGAACTTCCCCGACGCACTCAACATGACGGCGTTCGGCCAGACCGAGATGTCGCCGGTGACGTGCATCCTCGAGGGCACGGATGCGCTGCGGAAGAAGGGATCGATCGGCAAGGTCGTGCCGTGCGTGACCGCCCGCATCGTCGACCCGTTGATGAACGACGTCAAGCGCGGCGAGGTCGGCGAGATCGTCTACCGCGGGCCCAACATGATGAAGGGCTACTGGCAGAACCCCGAGGGCACCGCCGAGGCGTTCCGCGGCGGCTGGTTCCATTCCGGCGACCTGGTCCGCGAGGACGAGGAGGGCTTCCTCTATGTCGTCGACCGCGCCAAGGACATGATCATCTCCGGCGGCGAGAACATCTATTGCGCCGAGGTGGAGAACGTCCTGTTCAGCCATCCCAAGATCATCGAGGCCGCGATCATCGGCCGTGCCCATGAGAAGTGGGGCGAGGTACCGGTCGCCGTCGTGGTCCTCGCCGAGGGTGTCGGCGAGCTGACCCTCATCGAGATGGAGCCCTACCTCAACGACAACCTGGCCCGGTTCAAGCACCCGAAGGACCTGGTCGTCGTCGACGAGCTCCCGCGCAACGCCAGCGGCAAGGTCCTCAAGCCGCGGCTGCGGGAATCCTACGGCAGCAAGGACGCGGGGCTGTCCGACTGACTCCGCCGGCCCTGGTCGTCGACGTCCGGCCTGCTCACACCGGCGCCGACGTCGACCAGCCGGGGGACGGTGTCATCGCCGGCCACGGCGACTTGCTGCGGACCGGCTCCCGGTCGGGCACCTCGGCGGGGACCGACGACGCGCACGCCCGCTCGTCGTCGGTGGGCGTCGGATAGACCGCACTGAAGTCGTAGCGGGTCACATACCAGTCGCCGAACACGTCTCCCGTCGGCGTCCGTGAGGTGCCGTGGCCGTCGGTGGTCGGCGTCCGCGTGCCCCGTCGGAAGTCGATCTCCACCGGCCGCGGAGCGTCGGTGACCGAGTCCCAGGTGCCCGTGCTGTTCCGAATCGACCGATACCCATAGCGGCACAGCACAATTCGTGTCATCGGGCCATCGTCGACGCGGCGCAGGCCGGTGAAGAACGCGGTGCCGACCCCGGGATTCGCGGTCGACTCCGGGGGTGGGTACACGCCGATCATCTGCGCGATGTTCGACGGCGCCGCATCGACGAAGCCGCGGTAACCCCAGTTCACGGATCCGGCGGCATTGGCCAGTTCGAAAGACTCGACGAACGCGCGGACGAAGGTGCCGTCCGGGCCGGTCACATCGAAGGTGTCGCCCTTGACCCAGCGGAACGTCACGTCGAAGGCGGCGGGTATGCGGTCGGCCGAGGCAGGGGAGGACGTGGCAACCGGCGTGGGCTCGGTGCGCCCGCACGCCCCGCCCACGAGCACGGTGAGGGCGGCCGCGGCCAGTGCGGCGATACGGCGACCGGTCCCTCGTTTCACCGGCATCCACCCATCCGGCGGCGCACGCCGCCCTTTCGCTGCAGGATAGGTCCGGTAACAGCGGGAAGTCGGCGCCGGAATGCATCTAATCGGCCAAGATAAGGCAACGAAATCGCTACGGACGCCGATCGGCTTCTGTGATTCGGGTCACGCAGACGGTCTGAGGGTGTCTGCGCAGGACATCGTCGGTTTCTCGATGCTGCGGCCTAATCCATCACCGCTCCGAGAGCCGCCACAGACACCATTCTCTCAGCAGATTCTCAGGCATGTATATCAATCTGTTACCTGCCACGAGGCAGACACCCACGACGGGGTCTGCGCAGCACGAGAAAGTTGAACAGCCATGCGGAAATCTACCGCATGCGCAATCCACGATCTCGCAGCGGCCATCGCGGCGTTGTAAGCCGAGGCCGTCTGCGCGAGATTCGCGGGACCGGTAGGCCGGCTCAGCCGATTGCGTCATGCGCCGGGGCGATGCGCCCCACGTCATAAGTCCATCCAGCGTTGAACACCAGCAACCGAAACATGCTCCGGCATCTCGGGCGGTGAACGCTGTCGGCCGAACCCGGCCGTGACCAGTTCAGGAAATAGTTCATGCCCCGCTCATCGAAGTCCCTCCGCCGTATCGGCGGCCTGTCCCACCCGCACGCCAAGTTGGCCGTAAGCGCTGGAGCCCTGATGGCCGCAGCGCTCACCACGGGGTCGCTGTTCCTGTCCGAGCCGGCCCATGCCGAACAGACCGTCACGCATGCGGCCGCGAAGCCGTCTGTCGCGGCCATCACTCCCGCGCCGAAGATCAACGTCGCGGCATTCCAGATCCCCACCCCGCCGAAGCCGGTGTACGCCAACAATCTGGACGGCTGGATCCGGGAGTCGCTGGACATCATGAAGGCGAACAACATCCCCGGCAGCTACGACGGCATCTACCGCAACATCATGCGCGAGTCGACGGGCAACCCGCAGGCCATCAACCTCTACGACTCGAACGCCGCCGCCGGCATCCCGTCGAAGGGCCTGCTCCAGGTGATCGACCCGACGTTCGCTGCCTACCACGTCGCCGGCACCAAGTTCGACGTCTACGACCCGGTCGCCAACATCGTCGCCGCCTGCAACTACGCGGCCCACACCTACGGGTCGATGGACAACGTCAACTCGGCGTACTGACGCCCACGGCCGGTCAACCCCGGACCCGCGTGATCACGGCAACGGCCGAAACACGCGCATCTGGTCAGTCTGGATGCGGTCCGGTGGCGCCGGTGTCTGCAGCCCGGTGGTCACCAGGCGCGGCACCGGGAAGTTGACGACGCTCGACGACGACGATTGAGGCGTCGGGCGCACCGGTGCCGACGGGTCACTGCTCGTGGACGCCGACGCCGCGGTCATGCCGATGACGACGGCCCCCGCGATGGCGAGTACCGCAGCACCGGCATGCCGGAGCCGCGGCGAGGCAGCTACCGCCGAGCGGGAAGCGATGAGGGTGGACATGTCGATCAACCTCCGGGGATGTGACGACGATCCGGTAGGGCCACCACGACCGTCCTCGCGAACAATGCACTGCCGACCGCCACGAGCGCCGTGACAATGCCGTTGAGCGCCGCATTCTGCGCCTCGGTCACGTGCCACCAACCGAACCCGGCCCCGAGCGACAACGTCGCCGTCACGAACGCGGTGAAGGTGCCGGCGACCGCCACCGGCTGTTGGGGAGTCTTCGGCAGCACGTGAGCCAGCACCGCGGTGACGAACGCCCAGAACGCCGCCAATGCGGTGCCGACCAACGTGATCTGTGCGGCCGTCCAGTGCCCGATCTCAAAGGCCGTGAGGAGGCCGAACACCGCGGTCGACAACACGGTGAGCGCCCCGAGCACTGCTTGAACTCTCATCGGCAGAAAGGGTTTCGCCGATGTGTGGGTCTGCTGTGCGCGATACGGCAGGCCGAGCCCGTCATCGAAAGTGGTCATCGCGGATCCCTCACGCCATGTCGACGACCGCGGCCAACGGAAAAGTCGTCGCCAATCTGCGGGTGATCGGATCGATCAGACGTTTGGGACGATAGTGCCGGTTTTCGGTCACCCGGGCGGCGACCGAGTTGGCGATCGTGGCGTGCGCGGGAATCGTGCGCTCAACCGGCCACCCCCAGTACGGTCGCCAGGACGTGCGCATCGGAACACCCGCGGACAGCGGCGGCATGAGCAAGTGGGGGTAGGCCGCGTTCGGGGTCAGCTGGACACCGTGATCGCGGGCTTTGGTCATCATCCACCCCAGCGTGATCTCCGACAGGCTGGTCTTCCGCGCCCGTCCGCCACCGCCGACATCACAGTGCACACCCGCGAACCAGACCTGCTCGATGACCTGGCCCGGCGCGGGCGCATCCCACAGCGTCGGCGTGAACTGCCGGCGTTTCTCGTCGATGGACAGTGCGTGATAGCCCGCGCGCACATCGCGATGCAATGCGGTGTCGAGGAAACCGTACTTCTCGGCGTCCTGATGGCCGAACAGCGCGCCGGGAACTCCCAAGGTGCCCACCGTGTCCCACACACCGATCATCTCGACGTGGGCGTCGATCAGCTCGGCCGGGCGTGCCGCCCATCTCACGCCGTTGACTCTCCCGCGGTACGCGGCGTAGGCGGTTGCCACCAGCTGGTCGGTGGAACCGTGCGCCGGGAGCCCGCAGTAGGCGATCATTCCGCCGAGGCTGCGCGCCGTGTAGGCACCGCGACTGAAGCCGAACAGGAAGATGCGATCGCCGGGTTCGTAGCAGGCCGCGATCCGTGCGTATCCCTCGCGGACGTTCTCGACCAGTCCGTCGCCGAACGCACCACCGAGCATCTTGCCGAGCAGTCCGCCGCTACTGCCGACGCCCGGGTCGTAGAGCGCCCGCTGCGAGTCGTGATCATCCACGAGCGAGTCGTACAACCGCGACACATTCGTCCGCGTCGACGGGCCGTTCCATGTCCCGTCCGAGCAGTACACAATGTTCTTCGACATCACGTGCCTCAATCGTTCGTGCCGGTGGGGATAACCGTATGGCGCACAACGATGTCTGCCGCGCGTAGTCGACTACCTGTTTCTGCGCCTTCGCGCACGTCACAAGTGGTGCGTGGCTACCCGATGCCCAACGGCGCCTGCGGAGCACGGGGCGGGGTGGTGCGCGGATCGGCGACCGGCTTTGATGGTTGCCGGAGACAAATTGCAGCGGTGAGGAGAACGTGATGGTGGACAGTCGGTTCGGAGTCGTCGAGCTCGAGGAGTTGCCCGAAGATCTTCGCGAGCGGATCGCGCCGATCGCGGAGAAATCCGGGTTCGTCCCCAACATCTTCCGAGCGCTCGGCCGCCGGCCGGCCGAACTACGCGCATTCCTCGACTATCACGACGCGCTGATGGAGCGCGAAGACGGGCTGAGCAAGGCCGAGCGGGAGCTGGTGGTGGTGGCCACCTCCGGCGCCAATCACTGCGGCTATTGCGTGGTGGCACACGGCGCGATTCTCCGTGTGCGGGCCAAGGATCCGGAACTCGCGGACCGCGTCGCCACCAACCCGTGGCAGGCCGAACTCGATGACCGTCGCCGTTCGATCGTGGACCTCGCGCTCGCGCTCACCCGCGAGCCCGAACTGTTCGGCCAGGGGCACATCGACGCCGCTCGTGCCGCGGGGTTGACCGACGACGAGATCTGGGACATCGGGTCGATCACCGCACTGTTCGCCGCGTCCAACAGGCTGGCGCATCTGTCCGCCCTCAGGCCGAATCCTGAGTTCTACCCGATGGGCCGTTCACCGCGGTAGGCGCCTACGGCCACAGACTGATCTCGTCGGGGGAGAGGGGAAGCGATGTGCGCCGACCGGTGTCCGCCGATGCCAGCGCCGCGTCGATCACGGCCATCACGCCCAGCGCCTGATACGGCGGCACCGGGTTCGGTTCGCCAAAAGCTATGGCTCGCTGTATGAGTCGGTAATAGGTCAGCTGGTCGCCGACCGGCGTCGGAACCGGGCGCGACGCTCCGGAGGAATCGTAGAGCACCATGTCGTCCGGATCGTCACCCCACCCGGCGGTCCCGGGTGCGACTCCCTCCTTGAGACGCGATTCCTGTAAATCGCTGGCCCGCTTCACGACTGAGCCCTGCGTGCCGTGGACCACGAAGCGGGTGGCCGCACCCGCCACCAGCAGGCTGCCGTGCAGGATCACCCGGCGGTGCGGGTAGTCGAGGATGACGTGCGCCCAGTCCTCGGTCTGCGATCCCGGACGCAGGTACCCGAAATCGGCGGTGACGGTGTCGGGCAGACCGAACAGTTGCAGGGCCTGGTCGACCATGTGCGGACCCAGGTCGAACCACAGCCCCGCACCAGGACCCGGGTTCTCCCGCCACCGGTCCCGGGGTGTCGGACGGAACCTGTCCATGTGCGATTCGAAATGCGCGACCTCACCGATCAGACCGTCGTCGATGACCTGCTTGACGCCGAGATAGTCACTGTCCCAGCGACGATTCTGGAACACCGACACGATGCGATCGTGCCGGCCGGCGGCCGCCACGACGGCGCGTGCGTCGTCGAGCGACAGAGCGAACGGCTTGTCGACGACGACGTGATGGCCCGCCGCCAGTGCGGCTTCGGCCAGCCGACGGTGGGTGTCGTTCGGTGACGCGATCACCACGAGGTCCACGTCGTCGCGGGCGAGCAGGGCCTCCGCGTCGACGACGTCGACGTGCGGATGGTCGGAGTGGACGTCTGCGGCGCGACTCGAGGCGACCGCGACGAGTTCCATCCCCGGTGTGGCGACAATCATCGGTGCGTGGAAAACCTTGCCCACGAACCCATATCCGATCAGCCCCACCCTGACCTCGGCCTCACCGTCAGACATCGGTGAACCTCGGTGCACGCTTGGCGAACCCGGCGTGGACCGCCTCCAGCTGATTGGGCGAGCCGAGCAGCCCGACCTGAAGTTCGCTCTCCAGGAGCAGCGCACCTGCCGGGTCGGTGCCGGTCCATGTTGCGTCATAGAGCTGCTTGGCGGCACGCACCGCGTGCGGCGATTTGCCCGCGATCTCGTGCGCGAGATCGAGTGCGGCGGCCAGCGGATCCTCGACGACGCGAGTGACCAGGCCGAGCTCGTGGGCTTCGGTGCCAGACAGGACGCGCCCGGTGAAGGTCAGTTCCTTGGCCACGTCGGCGGCGACCAGCTTGGGCAGCGTTTGGGTGATCCCCATGTCGGGCACCAGGCCCCACTTGACCTCCATGATCGACAGCCGGGCATCGGGTGTCGCGTAGCGGATGTCGGCACCGAGCGCGATCTGGAGGCCACCACCGAAACAGTTGCCGGTGATCGCGGCGATGACCGGCGCCGCGACGGAGGCCCAGTCCACCGATACGCGCTGCGCCAGGTTCGCTCGCTGACCCTCCTCGCGATCGACCAACGATCCCGCGCTGCCGTCCTGGCCGAGGCTCGACACATCCAGCCCCGAACAGAAGCTCTTGCCCGCACCGTGCAACACCACCGCCCGGACTCGACGATCGCCGGCCAGTGTCTCGGTGGTCTCGACGATGGCATCGAACATGGCCCGGTCCAAGGCGTTGTGCTTCTCACCCCGGTCCAGCGTCACGGTGGCGACGCCGTCGTCGTCGATGTCGAGCCGAATCCTGTGTTCACCCATGGGTGCCTGTCTCCAATCGTCGTGACGTGACCTCATCGTAGGGATCGGGCGAGACCCCTTGACAACATACAACCACTTGGTTGTATGTTTGAGGGGTGACCGAGGCAGACGAGGACAGGGCGGACGCCTTGTTCCACGCCCTGTCCGACCGGACCCGACGCGACATCATGCGCCGGGTGCTGGCCGGGGAGCACTCGGTCTCCGGCCTGGCGGCGAACTACGACATGAGCTTCGCGGCCGTGCAGAAGCACGTCGCGGTGCTCGAGCGCGCGGGCCTGATCACGAAGCGGCGCAACGGCCGCGAACAACTCGCCAGCGGTGAGGTGACCGCGGTACGCGCGGTGTCGGACATGCTGTCGGACCTCGAACAGGTCTGGCGGGGTCGTATCGCGCGTATCGACGAACTCATCACCGCCGAACCATCACAGGAGGACTGAATCATGCCGGTTACCAACGTCACCCACGACATCGACGCACGCACGCTGACCATCACCGCCGAGTTCGCCGCCCCCGTGGAGCGCATCTGGCAGATCTACGCCGACCCGCGGCAGCTCGAGAAGATCTGGGGCCCGCCCACGTACCCGGCCACGGTCGTCGACCACGACTTCACCCCCGGTGGGCGCGTCACCTACTTCATGACGAGCCCGGAGGGCGAGAAGTTCGCCGGTTACTGGATCATCGACTCCATCGACGAACCGCAGGGGTTCAGCTTCCACGACGGTTTCGCCGACGCCGAGTTCAACCCGGTCGAGAACCTGCCGGTCTCGCGTAACGACTACTCCTTCGCCGAGGAAGGCGGTCGAACGGTCGCGACGTTCCTCAGCAGCTACGAGTCGGCGGAGGATCTGCAGAAGGTCCTCGAGATGGGGATCGTCGAAGGGGCCAGCGGCGCCATCAACCAGATCGACGATCTCGTCGCCGCCTGAGGCACTACGCCAAGAGTGTCGCCGCCCACTCCTCGATGTCGCGCAGCGCGGCACCGGCCATCGCGGTCGGATGACCGGTGAACCCGTGGGGCGCTTCCGGATAGATCCGGAGGTCGACATCGTTCCCGGCCGCCGCCAGGCGGTCCGCCATGGCCAGGTTGTCGTCGAGGAGGATGTCCTCGCTGCCGACCACCAGGAGCGTCGGCGGCAGAGCGCGCAGATCGCCGAACACGGGGGAGATGTCGGGAACCGTCCGGTCGGAAACGTGACCGACGTACGCGGTGAGGAAGTACTCATCGCCGATGAGGCGCCCGGCCGGGGTGGTGGCACTCAGGTCATAGGTCCCGAATTGCAGTGCTGCGCCGAGGAATCCGCCAGCCAGACCGCGGTCACGGAGCCGCAGGAGGGTCGTCGTCGCGAGGGTGGCGCCGGCGGATTGTCCACCGACGATGAGCCGCGACGTCCCGAAACACGATTCGCCGTCGTCGAGCAGCCACAACGCGGCGGTCGCGCAGTCGTCCGGCGCGGCAGGCCACGGGTTCTCGGGTGCGAGCCGGTAGTCGACGCTGACGACGACCACACCGAGCGAGTCGGCAAGCCGGCGGTTGCGGGCGTCAGAGCGTACCGCGGAGTCCATATAGAAGCCGCCACCGTGGATGTCGAGGTAGATCCCCCGAGCCGAGCCGGATCCCGGCGCGAGGACGCGGACGGGCACCTCACGTCCATCGGCGCGCGCGACGAGGACGCGGGCTGCAGGATCAGGTGCCACCGGCTGGGCGTTCCGTTGCGCGCGGGCGATTTCGAGGTCGGCGAAGCTCACCGGGCCGCTCCGTGCACCCCGCGCCGCGGTGAATCGCCTCGTTTCCTCGGCGTACGCCCACGTGTCGTCGCGGATCAGGTCGTTCAGGCCATGGCGCACCGGCAAACCCCTGGTCGAGGAGTCACGGGCCGTCGTCGGATCGCGGCTCGGGCGGTCCGTCGTCCCGATGCTCGGCCGGATTGTCGAACGTCACCTCGATGCCCTGGAATCCCTTGTGGCGCTGAGCCTGCGCCTGCGCCGAGTACGCCGCCTCATCGCCGGGGGTGAGGATGACGTTGTCGGTGAACGGGGTCAGCAGCGACCGGGGATAGAGCTTGTCCACCCGCACCACGTTGCCCTCGACGCAGATCACGATCATCACGGCGGCGATGTAGAGGAAGGCGAGCAACCCGAGCACCACCGCGAACACACCGTAGGCGGCGCCGGCACGGGCGATGACACGCTGGACATAGACACTGCCGAAGGTCTGCAGCGCCTGCCATCCCACCGCCGCGACGACGACTCCCGGAAGGACGTCGCGGGTGCTCACCGAGCGGGCGGTGCCGTAGCGGAACGCGACGAGCAGGACACCGACGTTGAGCAGGATCGACGCCGCGATGGCCAGGAACCTGCCGTCGGCGCCGAACGTGTAAGCGGCCGAGACGCCGTTGACGACGGTCAGACCGATGATCGCGAGACCCACCGTGGAGAGCAGCACGGCACCCTTGACGCGCACATGAATCGGGTTGGGCCGCTCGTTACGCGGCACGGTCCACGCGATGTTCATCGCGTTCTGGATCGCCACGGAGACTCCGAGCCCACCGTAGACGGCACTCACGACACCGATGGTGACGGCGGCCGCACTACCGGTCAGCTGACCCGACTCACCGAGTTGCGCACCGATCACGGGAATCTGCGAGAGCGCCGAATCCACGATGCGCTCCTGGAGCTCCGGGTTGTCGTGCAGCAAGAAACCGAGCACCGAGGTGAACACCAGCAGCAGCGGGAACAGCGAGATGAATCCGTAGTACGCGACGAGCGCGGCGAGATAACCACCCTGGTCGTCGAAGAACTTGTAGGCGACGGCCAGCGGATAGCCGCTGGCGGGGTATCGACGCTGAAACCGATCGATGCTCGCCGCAACCGACACTACTGTCACCTCCCGTCGCGGCGAGTCTATCCCGGCGCACAGCCCCGGGCCGGTCGGAATCGACGCTGGAGTACCCGGCGCGCACCCCGATAGAATCGACAGTCACCGTCGTCGCTCACGACTGGAGACCGGCACCATGGCCAGCGGCTCGTTGCACACCGACTACCTGGTGGTCGGCGCGGGTGCGATGGGGATGGCCTTCACCGACGCCTTGATCGACCATGCCGACGTGCACGTGACCCTCGTCGACCGCAACCACTCGGCGGGTGGCCATTGGCTCGACGCGTATCCGTTCGTCCAGCTTCATCAGGCGTCGCAGTTCTACGGTGTCGCGTCGACGGTTCTCGGGACCGGCGCGATACAGCAGACCGGACCCGAGGCGGGACTGTCGGAGCGCGCTCGTCAGCCCGAGATCGAGCAGTACTTCGACGACATCCTGCGACGCCGGTTCATCGGATCGGGACGGGTCACGTTCCTCGGCGCCGGCGAGTACCGCCGGGACGGCGACGACCATCTGGTGACCTCGCGGGTTTCGGGCGAGACCGTGCGCATCGACGTCCGAAAGCGGGTGGTGGATGCGACGTATCTGTCGCCGACCATTCCGGCGACGACCCCACCGCCGTTCGGTGTCGCCGACGACGTGCGGGTCATCCCGGTGAACGAACTCGCCGACCCGGGCGACGTGCCGCGGACGTTCGTCATCGTCGGATCGGGCAAGACCGCGACCGACGCCATCGTCTGGCTGCTGGCCAACGGGGTGGCTCCCGACCGCATCACCTGGATCCGCCCGCGCGATCCGTGGATGCTGAATCGCGCTGTGGTCCAGCCCGATCCGATGGTCGCGATCGGGCTGTCCACCGACATCATGTCGGCGGCCGCCGATGCCGAGAGCCCCGACGACCTGTTCCTGCGCCTCGAGTCCGCCGGTGTGCTGATGCGTATCGACCCGACCGTCGCACCGACGATGGCCAAGACGCCCACCCTCGGCGAATGGGAGCTCGACCTGCTGCGGACGATCGAGCACGTCGTTCGTCTCGGACATGTTCGGCAGGTGACACGCCACGAGATCGTGCTCGACGACGGCGCGCTCCGGCTTGGGTCGGACTCGTTGGTCGTGCATTGCGCGGCGTCGGGGTTGCGGTATCCGCCGGTCGTGCCGATCTGGGGCGACGACCGGATCCGCATCCAGACGAGTCGCGCCGGCTTTCCCTGTTTCAACGCCGCTCTCGTCGGCTACGTCGAGGCGACCCGCGATGACGACCGTGAACGCAACCGGCTGTGTCCGCCGAACCGGCTGTCCGACAACACCGTCGACTGGATCCAGATGCAGGTTCGGGGGATCGCCGCGACCCGCGCCTTCGGTGCGGAACCCGACATCGCGTCGTGGGCCAATTTGTGCGCGCTCAATCCGGCCCGCATCGACCCGGCCCTCCGTGACAGTCCCGCGATCGGATCGGCGTCGTCGCGGCTCGCCGCCCACGCCGAACTCGGTCTGCCGCGACTCGCCGCACTCGGCCAGATGCCCGACCCGTCGCAATAGTCGTTGCCCTGCACCGTCGTTTGCTACGCATCCGGGTGCGAACCACCGGCCTGTCGACGGCGCGCGTCGGTGTCCAGAGCCGCCACCTGCGGGTCACCGTGGTGGTGCGACGGCACGCCCGGTCCCGCGTGTTCGGCGTTGAACACGGCGTCGACGACGAGCTGCCGGACGTGTTCGTTCTCCAGGCTGTAGAAGATCGTGGTGCCGGCGCGACGAGGACGGACGAGGCGCGCCATGCGCAGCTTCGCCAGATGCTGTGACACCGACGGCGCCGGCTTACCCACCCGTTCGGCGAGCTCGTTGACCGACAACTCGTCGGAGCTCAGTGCCCACAGGACCTGGACTCGCGTGGGTTCGGCGAGCATCCGGAACACCTCGACGACCAGGCGCACCTGATCCTCCGGCAACAGACTCGAGGGACTGGTATCTGCGTGCATACGCAGATAGTACGGGCGGTGGGGAAGCGTCGGCCGACAACGGCGCAAAACGTGTCGCCGACCGCGGTCGGCGCCTACCGTGACCTCATCAGCGAAACACCGCGGAAGGGTGGTGGGCCATGGACGACGAACAGCCGGCGCCCACAACGAAAGGTGTTGCGACGGAACTGCTGACGGCCCTCGACCGCGGTCCCGAGATCGCCGGCCCGGCGGGGCGTGAGTGACAGATACCGCCCCAATCGGGCAATTCGGCGCTAATCTCACCTCAACAGTCGAGCAGCCGCGAGGAACGAGAACGTGATGTCGGCACGCGCGGAGGCCAGCGAAACCCCCGTCTCGGTGATGATGTTCGGGACCGTGCGCGTCGACGTCGAGGGACATCCGGCCGACGTGAAGTCCCGTCGAGAGCGTGCCGTGCTGGCTCGCCTCGTCGCCGCCGACGGCCACGTGGTGTCGACGGACCGCCTGATCGAGGATCTGTGGAACGGTGAGCCTCCGCCGAAGGCATTGGGCGGGCTCCAGGTGCACATCTCCAATCTGCGGCGGATACTCGAACCGCATCGGGCGCCCCGGGCACCCGCACGGATCCTGGTGAGCGAGCCGCCCGGGTACGCCCTGAGATTGCCGCGCCCGGCGGTGGATCTCTGGCGGTTCGCCGACCTCGTCGGCCGTGCCGAGGGAAGTACCGCAGACGCACGCCACGATCAGCTGACCCGCGCTCTCACACTCTGGCAGGGCACGCCGTTCGGGCCGCACGCCACCGACGAATGGGCACGCGCCGCGGTCACTCATCTCGACGAGCTGCGGCTGATCGCGATCGAACAGCAGGCCGACGACGCGCTGGCACTCGGCCGGCCGGCCGAGGTGGTTGCCGCGCTGGCCTCCGTCTGCGACAGCAATCCGACCCGCGAGGAACTCTTCCGACTGACCGCGCTCGCCCAGTACCGACTCGGCCGGCAGGCGGATGCCCTCGAGACCCTCCGCACGCTGCGCGAGTATCTCGCCGACGAACTCGGCGTCGATCCCTCGCCTCCGGTTCGTGAGTTGGAAGCCGCAATCCTGCAGCAGGATCCGGCGCTACGCGGGTCGTCGTCGGCGGGGATCGGCGCCGTCGTCACGTCGACCGACACCGGGCCGAGAATAATCACCTCATCCGTCGACCGGTCGATCCCCGACGTCGTGGCGCGCGATGCCGAGGTGGAGAAACTCGCGGCACACGCCGAGTCGGTGCGCCGCACGGGTCTGCGGATCGTCTGGGTCACCGCCGAGGCCGGGGGCGGGAAATCGACACTGGCACAACGGTTCGCCGCGCGGCAACGGGCCGCGGGATGGGCGACCGCGATCGGACACTGTCCCGAGGTCGAAGGCGCGCCGACGGCCTGGGCCTGGCGTGAGGTCGTCGGCGAACTCGGCGGCGACAACGAGCTCGACGACCCGTTCCTCATCGCCCGCCAGATCGGCGCCCTCGGCAAGTCCGGACCCGTCGACACGGGCACCGTCCTCGTTCTCGACGACGCCCATCGGGCCGACAGTGCCACTCTGCAGGTGCTGCGTCAGACGGTGACCTGGCTGGCCGAAGAGCCCGTGCTGATCGTGGCAACCTACCGCCCGTCCGAAGCCGACACCGAGTTGATGGCCACCGGCGCATCGCTCATCTCCGTCACCGCCGACCACATCGCCCTCGCCGGCCTCACCGACGACGAGATCCGTGCCGTGGCGACCGCCGCCGGACTGACGCCGGTCGACGACGAGACCCTGTCCCTGTTGCGATCTCGTACCGATGGCAATCCGCTCTTCGTGCGCGAACTCGCCAAGCTCGTGGCCTCGCGAGGCAGGCGTGACGCGTCGACGACCGTGCCCAGCGGCGTCCGCGAGGTGCTGCTGCAACGGGTGGAACGACTGCCACCCGACACCGTGTCCACGTTGCGGTTGCTCTCGGTGTGCGGCCGCAGTGCCGACGTGGACACGCTGCTCGCGCTCTGGCCCGACGTCGATGCCGAGGATGTCGTGCTCGATGCCATCGACACGGCGGTGGTGGCGGGTCTGCTCGGCATCGACATGGATCGCGTCCGCTTCACTCACGTGTTGATGCGCGACGCGGTCTACGACGCCATCCCTGAATTGCGGCGCCGACGATTGCATTGGCGCACAATGGAATATCTCCGCACACTGACCGCGCCAGTGCCGGCCGAACTCGCAATTCACGCCGCGCTGGGGGCCTCCGCGTCGACCGCCGAGCAAGCACTCGACATCGTGGTGCAGGCGGCCGGGCAGCGGATCGACGGCGACCTGGCCGCCGACTCGGCGCCGCTGTGGCAGCACGCGGTGGATCTGCATCTGCTCGCGGGACACGACCGTCCGTCGGCCGATCGGGCGGCGCGGGTGGCACTGGTGGGCGCTCTGTGCGAGCTCGTCACCGCGTTGGCGCACCGCGGCGAGACCGTCGTGGCCCGGGAACGACGGGAACAGGCTCTGCACCTGGCCGAGTCCATCGGCGATTCGGCGCTGGTGGTTTCGGCGCTGACCTGTTGGCGCACACCGTTCATCTGGAGCACGCGCGCCAAGGGTGTGCTCGACGAGGTGGTGGTGTCGGCCCTGCAATCGGCACTGCCGAACGCATCGGGTGCTCAGCGGGCGAGGCTGTTGACCACCGCGGTGATGGAGTACGAGGGGAGTGACGACCAGCTCGCCATCGACCTCGCGCGTGAAGCCGTCGAGATCGCCTCCGGGATAGACGATTTCGAGTTGCGGTGCGCGGCACTCAATGCCCGCGCGTTCACCGCTCTCGGACCGGACAGCCGACCCGAATATGCCGGGCTCGCCAACGACTTCCTCGCCGCAGCGCAGGCGTCGGGCAGCCTGGAGTACACGGCTGCCGCCCGGTTCTACCTGTTCATGCTGCGCATGTCGCAGATCGACCTGCCGGGCGCGGTCGCCGAGATGACGCTGGCGCTGCAGAGCGCCACCAGTGGACGGGTCGGTGAGCTCATCGTGGTGTTCTCGGCGTTCTCCGCGGTGACCGATATCTTGCGTGGCGATCTGGATTCGGCCGAGCAGAAGTACCGGGCGTTGAGTCGGGATCTCATCGCCGCCGGCATACCGGCCGGCGAGGATTTCATGGCGATCGAGCAACTCTGTACCGGCTGGCACCGCGGTTCGATCGGCCACGTCCTCGACGATCTGACGCCGATGTTCGAGCGTTCACCGCAGGCGGTCGCCTGGACCTATGTACTGGCTCTCGTCGACGCGGGCCGCATCGACGAGGCCCGCGCGCTCGCGGCCACCGACCTGCCGGTCAGTCGCGACTACTACTGGACGTCCATCCAGGGCTTCCATGCCCGCGCACTGGTCCGGCTCGGCATGGTCGAGGAGGCGGCCGAACTCTATGCGTCGCTGCTGGATTGGTCGGGCACCGTGATGGGTCTCGACGCCGCCAGTGTATCCTTCGGCCCGATGGACTACGTCCTCGCCGACCTCGCCGAGCTGTTGGGCGACGACATCGCCGCACAGCGGCATCGGCAGATCGCGGCCGACGTCGAGGAGACCGTGCGCCGGGGGCTGGAAGAGATCGGCGCGCTCACGGGCGATCCTGCGCGTCCCCGCCCAGCAGCGGAAAGAAGTGACCCGACACGTCGCGCAGAAACCGGACGATGAGGTCGGGAGTCAGCTCCGCATCCGGATCGTGAAGTTCGGCGGGAAGATTCACGCCCATCTCCCTGGCCCGGGCGAGCAGACCGGGGCCGACCGCCTTGCCGAGGGTGCTCAACGCCCGGCCGACCACCTCCGGATCCATCGTCCACTCCGGCACCGGACGGGCCCGCACCTGCGCCCACGCATCCGGGTCACGAGGGGTGTCGCGGCTGAAGACATGGTCGAACGCGCGCGCCGACGCGTCTCGCCCGGTGAATGCCTCGCCGAGTCCCCACACCTTGCGTAGGGTCGCGATCAGCGAGGTGTGCCGGTACTCCTCGTTGTGCACCGCACCCGATTCGACCCACGGCGACACCATGATCGCCGGTACCCGATACCCGGAGCGAGTGAAGGTGAAGCCGCACTCTCCGGGTGGAGCGGAGGGATCCGGTGGAGGAACCGGTCCCGGCGGCACGTGGTCGTAGGTGCCTCCCGGCTCGTCCCAGCCGATCAGCAACGGTGTGTTCCACACGTTGGGGCCGGTGTCGGAGGTCGCCGATCGGTAGGCGGTGAACACCTGCTCCAGAAAGGCCTCACCGGCCAGCATCGAGGACGGGCTGTCGACGTCGATGGTCACCGCGTCGCCAAACGAGCGGCCCATCGCCGGATGGTAATCACCATGGCCGGCAATCATGTTCGGTTCGATGAGCGAGAAGTTGGGCAGCGTGCCGGCCGCCGCATCGCTCTCGAACTCGGCGAACGGCACGAAATGGGTCGAAAGTCGGTCCTTCAGACGGGGAAAGTGGATGACACCGGTGAACGACAGTGGCATCGGTTCGCGCACATACACTTTCCACGTCTTGCCGTGGGCTTCGAGGCGTTCGAAGAGTGTCTCCGCGTCGTTGTCGGTGAACCACTTCGTCGTCGGGCTGTTGACCACGAGCCCCGAGGATGTCGCCGCGGTCCAGAATGACCGATTCATGAAGGTCTGCGACGGCACCTCGCAGAACCAGTGGTCGAAGACCGCGAAATCGCGGGCGATCCCGTTGAGGACCGGAAGTTGTTCGGGTGTGTAGCCGGTCATGATGTGCGCGTACTCGTCGTAGGTCGGCTGCCGACCGATCTCGCCGGTGAAGGTGGAGATGTAATCGGTGACGAACCCGTCCATCGTCGGTGTGGCACCGGGGGGCGGCGCATTCCAGGGCGCGGTCACGGAATCGCCGATCTTGTACCGGTTGTGCTCGTCGAGGATGTTGAAGAGCTGCGTGTTGGTGTGGTAGTACTCCTCGCCGGAGTCCGGATTCGGAGAGTCCATGTCGGTGGCGACGGTATACGGAACCACCTGCCGCTCAGCGCCATCCGCCGCCCACCCGGGTATCGGATTGCTGAGGTTCTTGCCGATGACTCCGTCGAAGTCCTTACCGTCCCCGGGGCCGTAGAGGTGCCCGAGCACGTTGTCGAGGGAGCGGTTCTCGAACAGCACGACGACGATGTTGTCCAGTGCGTGGGATCTGTCGGGTGTCGGCATCTTGGCCCACCTATTCGTGTCGCGGAACGCCGTCGACGATACTCGGACGGCTCCGACCAATGGCCCGATCCGACGATTCGGGACGGTGCGATGACCTGTGAGGTAATCGCTCGAATGACCCCGGCTGCGATGGAATGAGGACATCAACCGAACAGGAGCGCCGCGATGACCGGACCGACGAACAACCCCCAGCCGGCTCCCGCGTGGCTGCTCGCGGTCATGCGATGCGACAAGGCCGGGTCCGCCTGGTACGTCGGAGCCGGCTTCTTCTTCGCGCCGGCGCTGGTGTTCCTCGATCCCTGGCCGCTGTTGCGGACGGTGGCGCTGGTGGTGATCGCCCTCATCGGGCTGTGGTTGGGACTGCTCGGGATCGCCATGGCGACCGGGCTGGCGATCGTGCTGCGGCGGGGCGACGAGCTACCGAACTCGTTCTGGCGGTTGATCATCAATGATCCCGAACTTCGAGATCAGTCTGTGCGGCGGCAGCCACCGGGGCCGACCCATTCCGCCCGGGAGTGAAACCTGCTACGTTCCGAGGACCGTGCGAGAGAACGAGGAGGTGGTACCCGTGAACGTTGCGACAAGGGTGCTCCCCTCCGGGGTCACGGTCGGACGGTAGGTCGTCCGGGAGCGCCGTCCACGAGCACTCCGAAAGAAACGACCATGCATTTCACCTCCCGACGACGCCTCGACGACGACCTCGTCGAACGCGAGTTCACCCACGACGAGATCCCTGGAATCCTGTGGACCCGCGAAGGTTCCGCACCGGCGCCACTCATCCTCCTCGGCCACCCGGGCGGACTGCGCGGCATGTACCCACGATTGGCGGCCCGCGCCCGAATCACTCTGGCGCAGTATGGCTTTGCCGCGGCCACGATCGAACTTCCGGGCAGCGGTGACCGGCCGCCGTCCGCCTCCGCCGAGGCGGCGCGGGCAGACCTGCGCCGGGCGATGGCGGCCGGCGAGCCGGTGGACGAGATCGTCGACCGGCTCATCCTTCCCCTGGTGGATCAGGTGGTGCCGGAATGGCGGTCCACCCTCGACGCCCTCCTGACGCTGCCCGAGATCGGCGGGCCCGTCGGATACTCGGGAGGATTCATCGCCATCGGCGTGCGGCTGGCCGTGGTCGAGCCGAGAATCTCGGCCGCGGGACTCTTCGCGGGAAGTTTCGTGCCGGCCGCCACGTTCGAGGAGGCCCGACGGGTGACCATTCCGCTCCACGTCCTGCTGCAGTGGGACGACGAAGGCAATGACCGGCAGGCCGCCCTGAACCTGTTCGATGCCTTCGGCTCGAACGAGAAGACTCTGCAGGCCAACATGGGCGGGCACACCGGCGTCCCGCAGTTCGCAGGCGAGGAGGCGGCCCGGTTCTTCGCCCGGCACCTGACGTGAGGCCGCACGGCCAAGGGGGCACCTGAACTGGGTTGGAGGAGTATATTTGCCCCATGGCGCGGGTGAATCCAGGCCGCTGGACCGCGGAGATCGAGGGCGACTTCGTCGTCTTCATCATCGGTGCGCGCCTCAACACCCCTTGGCGTGCGCTGCGCGGCTTCGTCGATCTCGGCGGCAAGCGCGGAATGCCGTACATGCTGAAGTATCTGACGGAGCACCCCGAGAAGGGCATGCTCGGCTACCAGAACTTCGGCATCACCAACGTCCAGTACTGGCGCTCGTTCGACCATCTCGAGGCGTTCGCCAAGGACCCCGACGATCCGCACTCCGCCGCCTGGCGCGAGTACTGGAAGCGGGTCGGCAAGAGTACGCGCAGCGGTGTCTGGCATGAGACATTCCTTGTCCGCGCAGGGGAGTACGAGGCGATCTACGGCAACATGCCGCCGACGGGGCTGGGTCGCGCCGCTCACCTGGTGCCGCTGTCGGAGTCGACGTCCGCGCGAAAACGGCTACGCCACTTGGCTCGCTGAGCGACGGGACCTCGTTAGCGATGCTGCCCGTTGTCGCGGCCATGGTCGTGATCATCGCCGATGAGTCGGTCGAGCACCTCCACGGTGGCCTCCGCCGCCAGCGAGAACGGCTCGAGGACGGTGTCTGCACCGGCGGCCCGCAGGCGCTCCGCATCGAGGGGGTGATGCGCGGTCACCACCATGTGCCCCTCATACCCGTGGTGCTTCAGCGCATGGAGGAGGGTCAGATTGGCGTCCACCGCGGGAATCGTGCTGATCACGAATGCGGCGTGGTCGAGCGGCAATGACTCCAAGAAGTGCAGGTCGGTCGCGCTGCCGTAGACCGCGTTGATCCCGGGTCGATTGTTGGACGCCAGGCGGTGTGGATCGAAGTCGACGGCGAGGATCCGACGGCCACCGGAGCTGCACTGGTCGGCGATGTGCCGGCCGAAGCGGCCCAGCCCGTAGAGGATCGCGTCGACATCGCGTTCGGATTCAGTCAGTGCCTTGGCCCGGGAGGGCGTGCGATCGAGGAAGCCCAGGAACCGTTCGAGACGCACGTAGAGCCGGCGGGAGAAGGGAATGAGATATGCCGACCCGCCGATGGTGATGAGGGCAACCATCGTGATGAGACTCGAGGTGGTGCTGGAGATGTCGCCGAGCCCAACCCCCACGGCCGCGAGGATCAGGGAGAACTCGGAGATCTGACCGAGTGGCAGGCCGGTCATGAAGGAGACCTGCGGGGGATAGCGTTGCACGGTCATCAAGAGCATGATGATCAGCGGTTTGGCGATCAGGACGAACAGCGAGAAGACGACGATCTCGGCGATGTGGCCGGAGGCGTCCGCGAAGTCCAGTCCGGCGCCGAGGTCGAGGAAGAAGAACAACAGCAGGAAGTCGCGCAGGCTCACCAGGCGCGCACCAAGTGCATCGCGGTAGGGGGTCGCCGCCAGTGATATCCCGGCGAGGAACGCGCCGACCTCGGAACTGAACCCGAGGCTTTCGGTCACCGCGGCGGTCGCGATCGCATAGGCCACGGCGAACAGCACGAGCAGTTCTTGCGACCGCGCGACGTGATGCAGCAGCCACGGCAGGACGAACCGCATCAGACCCCCGAGACCCACCAGCAGCGCGGCCCCTTTGACGAACACCAGGGTGACGGCGACCGCCATCGACGCGCCTGTCGGATGGCCGAAAGCGTTGATCGCGATCATCACGACGACCACGACCAGGTCCTGCACGATCAACAGACCGACCGCGATCCGGCCGTGGAGCTGTTCGATCTCGCGGGTGTCCGACAGCAACTTGACGATGATGATCGTCGACGAGAAGGTCACGGCGAGAGCGATGTAGAGGCCGGCGACCGCGCCGGCACCGAACCAGATCGCGAGCAGGAACCCGAGGGCGGCGGTCGTCACCACCTGGCCCATACCGGTGATGAGAGCGACCGGCCCCGTGGTGCGGATGAGATTCATGTCGAGCCGCAGACCGACGAGGAACAGCAGGATGGCGATGCCGAGCCGGGCAAGCAACTCGATCGCGTCGTTCGTGACGACCCACCCGGTGCCGGTCGGCCCGACGAGGATGCCGACGCCGATGAACGCGACGATCATCGGTTGCCGGAGCTTGGTCGCGATCAGACCGGCGACCGCCGCGATGGACAGGATCGCCGCGATCTGAGCGAACTCGTGCAATTGCACGGGTCGAATTTATCGCGACACCGCGCCGTCGGGGCATTGGCGTCGGCTGCACCGCTACTTACTCACTGCCGATTGCAGAACCGCTCCGCATTGCGCACCTCACCCGACACAATGATGGTGTCGTCGGCAGACAAGACCGTCTCCTCGGTGGCGTAGGTGAAGGTGCCGCCCACCGTCTTGTAGGCGACCACCGTCACCCCGTATCTCTCACGGATCGGCGTGTCCGCCAATCGCTTCCCGACGATCGAGGTGGGCACGTCCGACTTGACCATGGCGTAGTCGTCGTCGAACTCGATGTAGTCCATCATCCGTCCACGCACCAGGTGCGCGACACGCTTGCCCATGTCGTGTTCGGGCCGGACGATGTGCTCCACCCCGATCTGGCGCAAGATACGTGCGTGGGCATTCGTGACCGCCTTCGCCCACACATGTGGCACCGACAGATTGATCAACGCCGACGCGGTGAGCAGGCTCGCCTCCAGATCGGAGCCGATGCCCACCACTGCCCGGTCGAATTCGGGGACCGACAGCTGACGCAACACATCCTCGTCGGTGGTGTCCGCGGCGACCGCGTGCGTGATGAGATGCGAGACCCGCTGGATGACGGATTCATCGGAATCGATGCCGAGCACCTCCGTTCCCTGTGCCATCAGTTCCAGCGCAAGGGATTCCCCGAACCGGCCCAGTCCGAGGACGACAACGACATCCGACGACGGTCTCCTAGCCAATGAACGGCCTTTCCTCGGGGAGTGAGAACCGGCGGTCACGCTGACGCGCCGCGAGTGAACTGACCAGGGTGATCGATCCGATGCGACCCAGGTACATCAGCACGATCAGGATCCATTGTGACCAGCCGGGAAGAAACGCGGTGATCCCCGTCGAGAGTCCGACGGTGGCGAATGCGGAGGTCACTTCGAACAGCACCGAGTCGAGATCGAAGTCGGTGCCGGCCAGCAGCAGGACGGTCGGCACCACCACCAGCGCGACGCCCATCAGTGCGACGGCCAGCGCCTGCCTCACGACGCGTTCGTCGACCCGCCGATCGAACACCGTGACCGTGCGGTCGCCGCGGGCCTCCGCCACGATCGCGAACAGCAACAGGACGAAGGTGGTGACCTTGATGCCGCCGGCGGTACCGCCGCTTCCGCCGCCGATGAACATCAGGACATCGGTGACCAGCCAGGTGGCGTGGTCCATCTGCGCGTAGTCGACGCTGTTGAACCCCGCGGTGCGTGGCATGACCCCCTGGAAGGATGCGACAAGGATCTTGCCGGGTATGTCGAAGCCGCTCAGGGTGCGTCGCCACTCCAGGATCAGGACCAGGAGCGGTCCGGCGACCAGAAGAATCGCGGTCATCACGAGTGTGATCCGCGCGTGAATACTCCATCGTCGGGTTTGCCGGCGGATCCGACGACCCACCTCGACCAGAACCGGAAAACCCAACGTACCCAGGATCACCGCGACCATCAGCGGCACGCAGATCCAGCCATCGTCCGCGAACGCGACCATGTTGTTGCTGAACAGGGCGAAACCGGCGTTGTTGAACGCCGAGATCGAATGGAAGACGCCGAGCCATATCGCCCGTCCCAGCGGTTCGTGGTAGCCGAGAGCGAACCGTGCGGTCAAGAACACCGCGACCACGAATTCGATGGCGAAGCTCATCTGCACCACGGTCACCACGACACGCTGTACGTCACCGAGACCTGAGGCACGCACCTCGGCGGCCGCGTTGAGCCGCGCACGCAATCCGATCCGGTTGGCCAGGATCAGGCCCGCGACCGACGCGACCGTCATGATGCCGAGGCCGCCGATCTGGATGAGACCGATGATCACCACGTCGCCGAAGGTCGACCAGTGTGTCTGCGTGTCGACGACGGCGAGCCCCGTCAGGCACATCGCCGACGTCGCGGTGAACAGGGCGTCGAGCGCGCTCGTGTGCACCCCGGGCTGCGCCGCCTCCGGCAGCATCAGCAGGCCGGTGCCGACGGCGATGCCCACCGCAAACACCAAGGCCACCATCCGAACCGGCGTGAGCGCCGCCGCCCCGGGCCCCTTGCGGGCCGAGCCGCCGGAGGGGGAGTGCCCGGCATCGTCCACGAATGGTCACAGTAGTGGAAGTTCGGGCATCATCGGTGCAGGTTGAGCGCGTCGGCCGGTCTCCCGGGACGTCCCGGCCTCCTGGGCCCGTCTCCCGGACCGGAAACGTCCTCCGGCGGCTCGACGCCGAATACAGATGCAGTGCCAGCGATCGGCCGAAGAAATAGTCGACACGGACGCGTGCTGACACGGCATCCATATTCGCTGCGGGTTGAGCTTCCTCGTGCGAAGGTGTCACCATCGCTGCATGGACGGCTGGCCTCCGCACCTCGACGTCGGCGCCGTGCGCTTTGCACGGCCGACCGCCAATCTCGACGAGGTTCTCGCCTTTTATCGCGACGACCTGGGGCTGCCGGTGCTCGCCGAGTGGCGTGATCACTCCGGCTACGACGGCGTCGTGTTCGGTTTACCGGGCGCGCCCGTGCACATGGAGCTCCTCGAGCACGGCGATCACATCCCGGAACCGAGTCCGGAAAACCAATTGGTGCTGTACCTCCGCAGTCCCGCCGCGGTCGAGACGGCGACGCGGCGACTCGTCGAGCGCGGACACCATCCCGTTCCGGCCGCGAATCCGTACTGGACCGATCACCACGCGGTGCTCTTCGAAGACCCCGATGGCTGGCTGGTTGTCCTGGCGCCCTGGGTGTTCACGCAGTAGACGCGCTACCTCTCGGCCAGCCAGGCGTCGATCAGTTCGGGCAGGCTCTCGACGCCGGCTTGGAGCGACTTCTGGTACATGCGGGCGACGACGGCATCGGCCAACTTGCCGAAGACTCCGCCCATGCCGCTGTCGGCGACGATGTGGTACGTGTACTTCGTTCCGTCGGAGGTCTCCTCGAACTCGGTTGAGGTGGTGAATCCGAAAGGTGCTTTCGTGGAACGAAGTTCGGTGCCCTTGTTGACATCGACGCGAGTGAACTCCCCGGTCCATTCCATCGTTCGACCGAGAATCTTCGTTGTGCCCTGCCACATGCTGCCGACGGCGATCGGGCCATCGCTGAGTGATCTCAGCGCCGCCGTTCCCGGCGAAAAGGCGGCGAGATTCTCAGCGACAGTGCAGTATTCCCATACGGTCGATGCAGGGTGGGGGATGACTACGGACGCGCTTGCTTCAGGCATGGTGACTCCCTGTTCGATCTGCCTGCTTTCAGACGCCGTGCGTGCGATCGTTCCGCCGCCCACGGCTTGCTGTGACTGATGCGCGCACCTCAGGATACGCCTCCGACCGGATGGATTCCAGCCCGGTATGAGTTATTCCTTGATCTAACAGAGAAATTCGTTGTGCGGAAGCGCTGGGGGACCTCATCCCAGACACTTAGCTCTTGCGCTAACCATTCCGGTCTGCAACACTTAGCCTTGTGGCTAACCAAGATGTATTGGACGAGGTGTTCGTCGCACTCGCAGACCCGACCCGCCGCGCCGTGATCCGGCGTCTGGGACGAGGGCCGGCCAGTGTCGGCGAACTCGCCCAACCGTTCTCGATCACCTTGCCGTCGTTCATGAAGCACGTCCGCACCCTGGAATCGAGCGGGCTGATCCGGACCGACAAGTCGGGCCGGGTCCGCACCTGCACGCTCATCCGCGACCGACTGACGGTCGTCGACGACTGGCTCGCCGGCGAACGCCTCATCTGGGAAGCCCGCACCGACCGTCTCGAACAGTTCGTCACCAGCACCGAGGAGCAGTCATGACCACGGCCGTCGACCCCCAGCTCGACCTCACCCTGCAACGAACGATTCACGCTCCGCGCGAACGCATCTGGCGTGCATGGACCGAGCCGCGGTCGCTCGAGAAGTGGTGGCTGCCCGCACCGACGATCGCGCGTGTCACCCTGCTTGATGTCCGCCCGGGCGGCGCATTCGTCACGCAGATGAGCGACGACGGCACAACCTTTGTGCCCCATACCGACTCGGTCTTCCTCGTCGTCGAGCCGGCTCGACGACTGGTGTTCACCAACGCGGTCGACAGCAGGTGGCGCCCGGCCTCACCACATCCCGTTGCGATGACAGCCGAGATCGTGCTCGCTGATCATCCCGACGGAACCGAGTATCGGGTCACCGTGCGCCACGCCGACCCGACCGCGCGGCACCACCATGAGGAGTTGGGGTTCTTCGACGGCTGGGGGTCGGTCACCGACGCGCTCACAGCGCTCGTCGAGAGCGGCATTCCATCACGGTAGGCCGCGTGACCCACCCCGACCTCGACGGCCCCGATCGTCGCCTCGCGTGCGGCCGATCGGGCATGCTCGTCGAAATCCGGTGCGCGACAGATGAACAACGTGGTGCCGGCCGCGCCCCCGAGCATGCATGCGAAAGCGCCTGTGCCGACGGCGATCTCGTCGACGATCTCACCGCCCTCGCGGACGCGGATCACCCGATTGCCCAGGGCGTCGGCCACCCACAGGCACCCATCGGCGTCGAGGCCACACCCGTCGGGTCCGACCACGGCCCCGGCCAACACGTCGCCGAGCGCTCTTGTGGCCGGGGGTTGCGCGAACGTCGCCCAATCCCGCCGGCCACTCAGCGAGCCGTCCGCGGCGATGGAGAACGCACTGATCCGGTTGCCCAGGGTCTCGTCGACCAACAGGGTGTCGCCGTCGGGTGTCACCACGCTGCCGTTGGGGAAGTACAGCCCGGTCGCCACCGGCGTGACCGTCCCGTCGGGGTCGATCCGCAGCAGGTCGGCGGTGTCGAGGTCGGCGCCGGCCATGAGATCGAACCCGAAGTTCCCGAGCCACGCACGGCCGTGCCCGTCGACGACCATGTCGTTCGGGTGGCCCGTGACGTGCTCGCTGACGTCGGCGTGCACCTCGACCGTGCCGTCGGATTCGACACGCAGGATCGTCCGGTCCTTCATCGAGACGACCAGCAGACGTCCGTCCGGTAGCCACCCGAGTCCCGACGGCTGCGCCGGCACCTCGAGCTCGGTGCGCAGGTCGGAGCCATCCTCGTTCACCGAGTTCACGGTGTGGGTGTAGAAGTCGACAAACCACAGCCGGTCCTCGTGCCACCGAGGGCATTCGGTGAACGACATGCCGGAAACCACGGTGCGGATCTGCGATGAACTCATGGGTCGACCATAGGGAGCGGACGCGGGTGATCAGCCCGGTTTGCGACGCCCGGATACCCGACCTGCCAGGGCCCCGCTACACGCTGGATGGCCGGCTCGGGGCCAGCCGGTAGGTGCGCTGCAGATCGGCGACCTGCCGGCGTACCTCGTGCAGTTCGGCGATGAGCTGGCGCCGGCGCGGTGGGTCGATTGTCCGGTCGTCGAGTTCGGCCACCAGTGTGTCGGCGATGGCCTCGAATTCGTGCACGAAGATCATCGCCTGCAGTCGTCCGGGGTCGTCGGGTACTGCCTGCATAACTCGTGGATCGTAGTCGACCATCGGCCGCGGTGCCCGCTGTCGGCGGTGACGCCGCGTCCGACCCGGGTCACTCCCGCTGGTCGACGACGCCGAACTCACGACCTCGGCGCACGGCGTCGCGCCGGTTCGACACTTCCAGGCGCGTGAGGATCGCCGACACGTGGTGGTCGACGGTCTTCTCGGAGAGAAAGAGTCGATCGGCCAACTCGGCGTTGGTCAGACCCTCCGCCATCAGCACCAGCACCTCGACCTGTCGTTTGGTGAGACCTGCCGGGTTGGACACGGTGGCGGACCGCCGGCGAGACGGGACCGCGGTCATTCCGCCCAGCCGGAGATCGCGTCGGATCTTGTCGGCGGTCGCGCGCGCACCGAGCCGATCGAGGGTCATCAGTCCCTTGCTCGCGTTCGTCGGGTCATTCGTCTCCGTGAACGCCACCGCGGCGTCGAACGCCAACCCCAACTGGTCGAGCATCCGCGCCGACGCCCCGATGTCGCCGGCCAGGTAGGCAGCGCACGGCGGCGCTACGTCGGCCACGTCCACGCCGGCCCCGACCCGCTTCAGCCAAACCGCGAGATCACCTCGCGCCCACTGCAACCCGTCGCCGGATCGGGCCGCCAGACGGCGAAACTCGGCGACCCGATCGTCCGGCGACCCGGTCAACCACATCCGCTCAACCAGTGCGGCGGCCGCCGGGAGAACACGTAAGGGTTCCCCGAACCGGACACTCAACTCCCACGCATCCTCCAGTGCTGCACCGGGATCGCGGCCCGATCGCACGGCGACGAGTCCACGCACCAGCAGTGGCCACGGACGCGCCAGCGGTGCCGACGGCCCGTCGAGCACCGCGGCACTGTCCGCAAGCGCCTCATCCCAACGGCCACCGAGGAATTCGAGTCGCCCCCGTGACGCCAGCTGCCAGACGTGACAGACCGGGAGATCGCTGTTGACGGTCATCTCGATGCTCGTCGTCAACAGATCGGCTGCCGCGTCCAGCCGTCGGTGCTCGACGTCGAAGTAGGCGAGGTTGCTGTAGCCGCTGGAATGGATCTCATCGAGATGCTCTGGCGCGTGGGCGAGTACGTCCATGACCCGACGACGACCGTCGGCGTCACCGACCACGACGTCGCAGAGTCCCTGCACGATGTCGATCCGGGCCCGGAGCCCCGGATCGTCGATCGTGTCGGACACCCGTCGGGCCAACTCGAGATACTCCCTGGCCTCGGCGACGGCCGCCGATTGCATTGCCAGAAAGGCCCGCATCGCATACCCATGACCCAATGGCGCGGCGCCCGGCCCGGCGGGGTCGAACACCTGGATCGACTCGGCGACGTGGTGGTCGGCACCAGGCCGGTTGGCGTTGTACCACTCGTAGATCGACAGTGCATTGTGGTCGGCGCTCATGCCCGGCACGTCGCCGGCGGTCCGCCGCAGCCCCAATGCCCGCTCGCACGCATCGATCGCGTCATCCAGCCGATCGATGAGATAGAACTCGGCCGCCAGTTGCTCGAGTAACTCCACATCGTCCGCACTGTCGCCGGTGTGCGCCGCGAGCGCCGTCAGGAAGAAGTCGGCGCTCTGCCGGTGCGCGCCCGATCGGGCGGCTGTGCGTCCCGCCGCCGCGGCGGCCACGCGCACCCGGTCGCGGTCACCGGCACCCTGGGCGTGATGGACGATCGTGGCGTGATCGACCTCGCCGACGGCATCGGAGGCACGGATGAGCCGGCCATGCAGATCCGCTTCGGCACCGGGCGGTATCACCTCGGCAATGGCCAAGCGGCACAGGTCATGCCAGAACGCGATGCCGCGGGACGTCCTGCGTACCAGATGCGCCCGGCCCAGCCGACCCAGCGCATCGACGTCGGCGTCGAGCGCCGCCATCACCCGCGCGGGCACCGCACCGGGCGAGCAGGCCAACAGGTTCAGTACGTCCCAGCACGCCGCGTCGAGTCCGACGGTGCGGGCCAGGATCGCGTCACGCACGGTTCCCGGCAGGTCGTCACCCTCGTGGTCGAGCAACTCGGTGACGAAGAATGCGTTGCCCCCGCTGAGCTTGTGCAGCGACACCGGATCGAGTGGCCGGTCACCGACCATCTGTGCCACTGCTTCGATCGAGAGAGGTTGCACCGCAATCGATGTGGCCGATGTCGAGCGAGCGACGTCGCCGAGGAGGAGTTGGACCGGATCGGCCGGTCCGGCGGACTCGTCCCGGCGGGCGGCGATCACCACCAGCGTCGTGCTGCCCTGGATCCGTCGCAGAAGATGTCGCAGAAAGTCGGTGGTGCCCTGGTCGGCCCAGTGCACGTCGTCGACGACCAACAGTGTCGGCGTGGTGGCCAGATCGACCGTCACCGCGTCGAAGATGTCGTAGGCGTACTCGGCGCGAAGCAGCGCGCTCCGGGCGTCCGGCGACAGGGCATCGACGACGTCGAACAGTGGCCCCAGTGGGCGAGGGGTCGACAACGGGTCGCACGCACCCCACAGGACCCGCATGTCGGGGCAGCGGCGCACGAACTCCTCGACGAACACGGTCTTGCCGGCACCGGCCTCGCCGGTCACCATCACGACGCTGCCCTCGCCGGCACGCGCTCGGTCGGCCCGTGCCACGAGCGTTGCCAACTCGTCGTCACGCTCGATGAGAGCCACCGCTCGACGATAGGACGGCATCGGTGACCGCACAAGACACCGAACATGGGGAGGTTTTCCCGATGTGACCGCACCGGCCCGGGAGCGACACTCATTGAGCGCAAGCACTCCCACACCAACAAGGAGAACATCATGAAAACCTTTGTCATCGAACGCGAATTCCCCGGCGCCAACAAGCTCGACGGTGTCGCGCTGGCCGAGATCGCCACCACCTCGAACGCGGCGGCGGAATCGCTCGGCGTCCCCTACCGGTGGGTCACCAGCTACGCCGCCGGCGACAAGATCTACTGCATCCATCAGGCCGGCGACGAAGCCACCGTGCGGGAACACTCACGCCGCGCGGGCTTCCCCTGCACCCTGGTGACCGAGGTCGCGGCCGAGTTCGGTCCGCACACCGCGAACACCTGAGCGCCAACGTCCGCGCCCCGGTCGGTCCGACACCGACCGGGGCGCGGTCGCGCGTGGGGGTGGCGAGCCAACACTGCCCACCCGATCAACCGGGCCTACCGCTGGTCGAGTAAGCGACCGAGCCTGCGAGGCCGCGCATCGAGACCACTGCCGCACAAGCGATCTCGATGCGGCGCCTCGCAAGCTCGGAGCCTCACTCGATCAACGACAAGGCTCGTTCAGCCAAGGCGCGGTCACCCCCTCCGCTGGTCGAGTAAGCGACCGAGCCTGCGAGGCCGCGCATCGAGACCCCTGCCGCAAGCGATCTCGATGCGGCGCCTCGCTGCGCTCGGAGCCTTACTCGATCAACGACAAGGCTCGTTCAGCCAAGGCGCGGTCACCCCTCCGCTGGTCGAGTAAGCGACCGAGCATGCGAGGCCGCGCATCGAGACCCCTGCCGCAAGCGATCTCGATGCGGCGCCTCGCTGCGCTCGGAGCCTTACTCGATCAACGACAAGGCTCGTTCA